>JBBSHK010000377.1:0-3763 GCA_038253185.1 Anaerolineae bacterium
GAACCAACGCGAGGCAGCACACGCTTGGAACAAATAATGATTTCAATCCGCGTTCATCCGCGTTTATCCGCGTCCGATTCATGAATATCGTCGCATTAGCTGGCGGTGTCGGCGGCGCGAAGCTCGCAGACGGTTTGCAACGAGTCGTCGGCGACGCGCTCACGGTGGTCGTCAACACCGGCGATGATTTCGAGCTGCATGGTCTCTATATCACGCCTGACCTCGACACCGTGATGTACACGCTCGCTGGTATCGCGAACCCAGAGATGGGTTGGGGCATCGCAGGCGATACTTTCAACACGATGGAGATGCTCACACGCTACAACGCGGAGGACTGGTTCAAGCTCGGCGACCGCGATTTCGCCACGCACATCGTGCGGACAAAAATGTTGCGCGAGCCGCGCACCTTAACGCAAGTCACAAATTCTTTGGCGCGAGCATTAGGCGTACGCGCGACCCTTCTGCCGATGACCAATGCGCGCGTGGCGACGATGGTGAATACGGACGCGGGTGAGTTGGGTTTTCAAGAATATTTTGTGCATCGCCGCTGGCAGCCCATTGTCCGCGCGATCCGCTTTGCCGGAATTGAGAAAGCTGCGCCGACTCCCGAAATGCTGCGCGCGATTGATCAAGCGAACGCGATTATTTTTTGTCCGTCCAATCCATTCGTCAGCCTCGATCCCATCTTGTCACTGCGCGGGCTGCGTGAAAGAATTCACCGGGCGCGCGTACCGAGAGTCGCGGTCAGCCCAATCATCGGCGATGCCGCGCTCAAAGGACCCGCCGCGAAAATGTTCCGCGAGCTGGGAACGGAACCGTCGGCGTATGCGGTGGCGGCGCGTTATCGCGGGCTGATCGACCGCTTTGTGATCGACCGCGTGGATGAAAACCAAGCGCCGAACATCAGCGCGCTCGGAATGCGCGTGTGGGTCACCGATGCGATTATGAAAACGGGTGCGGATCGCGAGCGGCTCGCGCGGGAAATTTTAGAGTGGTTGAATCGGTGAACGGTCCCCTCATCGCCATTGTGCCAATGAAACCGTTCGGCGAAGCGAAACAGCGACTCGCGGGGTCGCTGGACGAAAACGCGCGGGTCGAATTGTCGCGCGAAATGTTCACAGGAACGCTGCGGGTGTTGTCGCGCACGCGCGAGATTACGCGCGTCGCCGTGGTGTCGCGCGACGCGGACGTTCTGAAGCTTGGGCGAAAATTTGGCGCGTGGGCGATGTGGGAATCGGGCAGCGATCTCAATAGCGCGCTGGAGCAAGCGACGCGCGTCGCGGTGGCGAACGGCGCGAAAAAGGTGTTGATAGTTCCGGCGGATTTGCCCTATTTGCAAACCAATGACATTCAGCAGATGATTGAGTTGGGCAAGCGCGCGCCGCGCGTAGTGATTGCGCCCGCGCAGCGCGATGGTGGCACGAACGCGCTGCTGGTGAATCCGGCGGGTTTGATTCATTATGAATATGGTGAGAAGAGTTTCGCGCGACACGTCGAACTGGCAGAGCGCGCAGGCGCGGCGGTCGAGATTTACCCTTCCGAAACAATCGCATTCGATTTGGATTTGCCGGAGGATTTAAAAACAATGCAGAATGCACAAGGGACAATGCAGAATGAACGACGAATCCGAAATCTGAAATCTGAAATCTGAAATTGAAAATGGGGGTCAGCATGTCACGCGTCGCAATCTACTTGCAAGACAAACACGAACTTCGCGAAGGAATGCAGTACGCGCAGTACGCCGAATCGCGCGGCTTTGAAGCGGTGTGGCAGGCGGAATCGCGCTTGGTGCGCGATGCGATCGTGCCGATGGCGGCGTTCGCGGCGGTCACATCAAAATTGAAAATCGGCAGCGGAGTCATCAACAATTGGACGCGCAACATCGGCTTGCTCGCCGCGACATTTCTAACGCTCGACGATCTCGCGCCGAATCGTATCATCTGCGGCATTGGCGCGTGGTGGGACCCTCTCGCGAAAAATGTCGGCATCACGCGCCGTAAGCCTTTGCTGGCGATGCGCGAAACGGTGGAGGTGATGAAGCGACTGCTTGCGATGGAGCGCGTCACCTTTCACGGCGAATTCCATCACGTGGATGGCATCGAGCTGGATGTGGTGCATGGACGGCGAGAGCCGCGCAACGTACCGATTTACATTGGCGCGACTGGCGACGCGATGATGGAGCTCGCGGGCGAAATCGCCGACGGCGTGGTGCTGAATTATTGCGTGCCCCCGGAATACAATATCGAAGCGTTGAAGCACATCGAGATTGGCGCGAAAAAAGCCGGGCGCAAGCTGGACGACATTGATCGTCCGCAACTCGTGGTGTGCTCGGTGGATCGCGACCATAAAAAAGCGGTGCAAGCCGCGAAAGAATTGCTAACGCAATATCTCGCGCAGCAGCCGCATATCGCGAAGGCGAGCGGTACGCCAGAAGAGACGGTAAAAAAAATCCAGAGCGTTCTCGGCTGGCCCGCGACCAAAGAACAAATACACGAAGCGATGCAGTTCGTGCCTGACGAATTGATCGAGCGCATTACGGCGAGCGGCACACCGGATGAAGTGCGCGCCAAAGTGGAAGAATACAATCGCAACGGCTGCACCTGCCCGATTCTATATCCGACGGGCGACGATGTGAAATTGATGATTGATACGTTTGCACAACAGTAATCAGTAGATGGTCAACAGTCGAGAGTAAAGTGCAAGAATGTGACTGGCGACTGTTGACTGTGGACTCCCGACTATGCTAAATCTCCGCGAAATACACAAGCCCAAGACAATCGAAGAAGCCATTCAACTTTTGAAGCAGCCCGATACCGTCGCGATGGCTGGCGGCACTGAATTGCTATCGAGCAAACGCAAAGATGTACGCGCTGTTGTTGATCTGAGCGAATTAGGTCTGGCGTACATTCGCGAGCAAGATGGCGCGGTGGCTGTCGGCGCGATGACAAAGTTGGCGGATGTTGTTGCAAATGAAAGATTGCGTGCGGCGGCGAACGGCGTCGTCGCGCAAGCCGCGCGGCGTACGCATGCGAATCTTTTGCGGAATCAAGCGACGGTCGCCGGTACATTAATCTCGGAACCGGACGGAATACTCGCGCTGGCGCTGGTGGCGCTCGACGCGCGGGTGATGTGCTTACCCCCTCCCCAGTCCCCCCCCCGTTCAACGGGGGAGGGTGAGGGAGGGGGCGTAGCGCTGTGCGATTTTCTGCCGATGCGCGACCACTTTACGATGTGCGGCATCGTGACGGAAGTGGTAATTCCGGCAGCATCATTGAACCGACGCGCGGTGATCGAAAGCGTTGCGCGTACGCCGCGCGACAAGCCGATTGTGTCAGTCTGTGCCGCGGTGGAATTGGAAAACGGTGTCGTGCGAGCAGCGGCGATTGCGTTGGGTGGAGTTGGAGAAGTTGCGGTGCGCGCGAGTGAAGCCGAGAAACTTTTGGTGAGTAGGGGATTGGGTGATGGGGAGATTGAGCGCGCGGCGGAAAAAGCGACGAGCAGATTGAACCCACCTTCTGATTTTCGCGGGAGCGCGGAGTATCGGCGGGAGATGGTGAGAGTATTAACGGCGCGGGCATTGAAGGGAATTGCAAGCAATGTAAGCAAATGAACCGCGCGGAAAGATTTATTTTATTGTCCGCTCGGTGCTCGGCATTGATGATCGCATTACTGAAGAATATTGGCAGTTCATCATCACTGTAAAGCATCCGCCGATGCGCGGGCGCGAAGACGATGTGAAAGTAACCTTGCAAGATGCGGATGA
>JBBSHK010000378.1:0-3747 GCA_038253185.1 Anaerolineae bacterium
ATTTTTTTCGCAAATAGCGAATGTACGGCGCGATGCTCAACGGTCCACCGGTGGCGCGCTGAATTAATTCGGGCGGGGTGAACTTGCTGCCGTGCCGATAAATATTTTCTCTCAACCAATGGTGTAACGTTCCAAATTCGCCCTGTGCGATCTCATCGGGAATCGACGTGTGCGCATGCACGGCGGTCTCAAAAAACTGTGTGCCCATCACATTGCCGAGCGTATAACCTTGAAAGCTGCCGCCAATCGTGCCTGCGAACCAGTGCACGTCCTGCATCGCGCCGAGCGCATCACTCGGCGGCACCACGCCCATATCTTTTTCCATCCGCGCGTACCACGCCTCGGGCAAATCGCGAATCGCCAACTTGTCCTCCAGCATCTGCAACTCGAAATCAAAGCGCATCATAACGTGAAGATTGTAGGTGACCTCATCCGCCTCGACCCGAACGAGCGAGCGCTCGACCTTGTTGACCGCGCGATAAAAAATATCGAGCGGCACATGCGCGAGCTGCGCGGGAAAACGCGTCTGAAGTTGCGGATAGAAATATTGCCAAAAGCCGCGGCTGCGTCCAACGAGGTTTTCCCACAACCGCGATTGCGATTCGTGAACGCCGGAAGACGTGCCTTCCGCCAGCGGCGTGCGCGCCAGCGCGGGATCGATGCCTTGCTCGTACATCGCGTGCCCCGCTTCGTGGATCGTGCTAAAGAGCGCCTGCCCCAAAAAGTTTTCGTCGACGCGAGTGGTGATGCGGACATCGTCAATCGAAAAGCGCGTCGCGAACGGGTGCGCGGTCTTGTCCAGCCGCCCGCGCGTAAAGTCATAGCCCAATCTGCGAACGACGTGCTGCGCGAACGCGAGCTGCTCGGATTCAGCAAAATGTTGGCGCAAGCAGGAATCATCGGCGGGCGGTTGCGAGATGATTGCCTCGACCAGCGGCAGCAATTCTTCCCGCAGTTCAGTAAAGATACGGCGGATTTCGAGCGCGCTCATTCCCGGATCGGACGCGTCGATCATCGGGTCGGCGAGATGGTCGATGCCGGAAAAGTAGCTAGAGTATTCGCGACTCGAATCGAGCAGTCGTTCCAGCCAGGGCTGCGTGCTGGCGAAATCGGAATCGGGGCGCGCCCGCACCCAGTTTTGATAACTCAGCGATGCCAACTCGGTAAAGCGCGCGATGAATTCGGCAGGAACCTGCCGCTTGCGCGTGTACTCGCGCCGCGTGATTCGCAACAAACTTGCTTCGTTCGATTCGTACGGCAAACTCTCGCGGTACGGTTCCAGGTCGTCAAGCAGGTAACCAATTTCATCGCTGGTAAAGTTTTCGTGCGCGAGGCGCGTGAGCGTCGCGAGTTGCTGCGCGCGCGCAGCTTCACCGCCGGGCGGCATGTGGGTCTCCTGGTCCCACGCCAACAGCGCGGCAGCAGAGTTGAGATCAAATACTTGAGCCAAATATTTTTTCAGTTGTTCAAGTTTAGGTTCCATGATCACTATTCCTTTAGCAAAAAATTATTGCGCGCGGCTTCGGAGGCAGATTATACAATGTTGCGAAAGAAATTACGATACGACCAAGCCAGAGTCGGCGGGGAATCGAGCGCGAGCAGAAGCGCGACGGCAGGTTCAGAGTGCAGATTGCGAGACAGTGGCTGCTCCATCCGATTCAATCATCCTGTGCGTGACCTGATTCGGTTCGACTTGCAAAGTGTTCCAATAATACGGGAGTTCCTTGACGTAAAAGATTGAATCGAGCTGCGCCGCGCCGCGCGGGAAAATTTTACTATCTTGCATCAACGCATACTGCGCGCTGGCGTCATCGACCACGCGGATATCCCACTCACCGCGCCGGATTCGCACGATGCCAAGATTGTCGGTCAGCGCATCGTATGAGAACGCGGCGAAGAGTTGGACGAGGAATTCCTGCGCGTGTTCCAGTGAATCGAAATGCGAGCCACGCGGCAGCATTCGACGCGCGGAATCCATCTGATAGGCAGCGTGAATATCGGCATGGTCGCGCGTAGTCGCGTCGAGATCAAAATAGAGCGTGTCGGCAATGCGCGTGAATTTTATTTTGGAATAATTAAAGTGAAAGAAGGTGAGTAATTCTCCGCCGATAGACATCCGGCGATCGCTGGCGTCGCTACGCAAAAAATAAACGCCGCGCTCGCCACGATAATTTACCACCACGCGATAGACGACCTGATTGTAAGTGACACCAAACTGCTCCGGCACAAACGCGGGACGCATCCGGTCCATTTCGGCAAGAACGATGGAGAGATAGGCGCAGCCGTCGTGCAATTCCAATTCGAGCGGCGCGGGGATGAGCGGACGCAGCACTATAGGTGACACGGCAAAATTCACCAGAAAACATTCGCGGAAAACGGTTGTCATTGGCAGAGGATGTTTCGGTATCATCGAACGTAAGGTGTTGACGAAAGATACGCGCGCCGGAGGAAATTCAGCTTCCGCAGATTTTTGCAACCAGCCGTAAGCGAGCAGCAACAGCCACGGCAGAAAAATTAAAAAGATCAGCGCCGACGCGAGGGTGATGCCGACCACATCATTGGCGAGACCAAAGGCGCTGAGCGCGATGGAGCAGGACCACATTGGCACCGCGAGCCACGCTAACCAGCGGGGAAACGCGCGCGTCTTGAAGGCGAGCGCGCCGAGAATAATTCCGCCGACGGTGTAGAGACCATTCGCCAGTCCGATCGAGACGACGCGATAGTACTGCTCCCACAAGGAAAAGATGTTCAGCCAAAAGCTATCGGCTACCGCGCGTGCGGCGAGTGACGGAATTACGCCGATGAGAATTGTTTCATTCAGCCAATCAATGGTGGCACCGGCGAGGCATAAGGCGACCGCGAAAATTCCCCATGCTTTGTGTGCGAGCACATCCGCCGATGCGAGGAAAATCAGCACCAGTGAAAGCGTCGCGAGCATCCACCCCAACCAACCGATTTGCCAGAACAGAACGTGAGTAGTGATAAAGGCGAGGCGCGAAGCGGTCGTGCCAAGCAGGAGACCGAACTGCAGGACGAACAGCATCGCCGCGAGCGCGATCACATGAATTGAAAAGGCGAACCACGCGATAGCCAGTCGTGTGCGACGCGAAAAGAAATTCAGCACGCGCGTGATTGTATCACCAAATCGCGTGCGTTTTCTAAAAAACAAAAAGCCCGTACCACTTTTGTGAGTACGGGCTTGCGTTCGACATGCGGAATGCTAACGATCAAGGACCCGCAGGACCTTTGCAGCTTCCGAGCAAACTTCCACCGGCAATCGCGGAGACCGGCGGCTTGATGCACGCGTATTCGATTTGCGTATCGCCGTGCAGCACATTGCTCTGGTCGGTCCAGACCGCCGCGGCGCCGCCACCGTGATCGATGACGATCGAAATCGAATCCGCGAGATCACGATTGCCTCCGGTCACGGTGCAGAAAATACCAACCGTGCAGACATCGCCGACGTGCATCGTTCGCGACATAATCTTTGCCTGATTGAACGTGGGCGGATTCGCCGTCGCGTTCGTGGTCGCGGCAAAGTACGCATACCACGGCGACTGCTCTGCATCGGTGGGAGTTTCATCCGCGGTACGCAGCCACAGAAAATCGACGCGCCCGGTCGTGCCAGCCGCCACCCAGGGATAAAAGTGGCGACCGCGATCGTTGTTCACCTTGAAGGGCTTGGTCCAACTGACGGCTTTGTTACCCGAACGTGCCATAAAGACGTCGTATTCGTTGCGGTCGGCG
>JBBSHK010000379.1:0-3734 GCA_038253185.1 Anaerolineae bacterium
CGTTTCAACTCAAGGCTTGATTTGACGATGGGTACTGCTTCTGGCTGTACGGTAATGGATGTGCTCATTCAGGTTCCTTTCATAATGATACAGACTCTATTCCACCTCGACGATTTGGTTTTCTTCGATATAGTCGAGAATCTCTTTCTGGCGATCGTCAAAGTATCCAAGGGCATCACAAATCTGAGCGAGACGAAGATGAGGAAAATTTTCGAGCATCTCGTCCAGAGACCAACCGAGCCGCCACCACTCGACCACATCGCGTACTGAAATCCGCGTACCTTTAATCACCGGCTCGCCGCCGACGACACCGGGTACTTTGTGAATGTACGGATCATCGGTCTCGATGATTTTGTCGGTTGCGCGCGTCGTCGTCCAACGCCCATTTGGAAATTTCGCGCGTGTCTTGGCACTGATCTTCATTCTCGTTGGCGCGGCCTTCCCTTTCATTCAGCTTGCGCGTTACGGGTCGTTTCACTTTCCTTGATTTTTCCATCTCATCACCTCATTCCCCCAACCCGTTTCGCCATCAGAATGTCCGGCTTGCCGAATCCATTCGCGTCCGGCACCAAGCCATAGATCACGTATCCGCACTTTTGATAAAACTCGTACGGATGGTTCGCCAAATTCCGAATCGCCGCGATGTGCGCGCAGATGTCGGGATAAATATCTTGACCGAAAAGAGTCGTTCCGCCCCATTCGTCGTCGCTGCCCAGCGTTACCGTCAACGCGCCGCGTTGACGCGCCTGTTCTTCAAAATCGCGCACGAGTGCCGTGCCAATGCCGCGCCGTTGTTCGTCGGGTTTGACTGCGAGCGGATGTAATTCGTAAACATTGCCGTCGTACTGTGGAATCCCGCCGATCCAGCCGACGGCGTTGCCGCTTTCATCCACCGCGACACGACTGATGCGATCCGGCGCGAAGGATTCTCGAACTTCGGCGAGCGCGTCATCGTGCGCCGGCAGCCAGTCCGGGATGAACGCGAACGACTCTCGCAACAACGCGGCAACTTGCGCGATCAAGCTTTCGTCGTCTGCGCGCAGGTCAATGATTCTCATACGGTTCGGCTCTTTCATCGCTTCTGAGTTCCGACTTGTGTGACTTGCCACTGGATAATTTCCTGAATGTGTTGGAGCGAGTGCCCCAGATCATCATCGATCATCTCGGCGACGGAATAAATCCGGTCTTCATTGCGCCACGGACTCGGTACTTGAAAACTCAAATCCGTTTCTGTTAGTTGATCGACGCGTTCAATCACCGCGCGGCGCGTATTCTCAAATTCCGCGCGCACGCGCTGCCGCGACCAGCTCTTGCGCTTCGCCGCCTCACGCGCGTTGATATTTCCGTCGGGGTTTGATTCCGCCATCGGACGCGGTCGCCCTTGGGTAAATGTTTCGCGAATATGGTCGAGCAAGATTTGTTCCCAGTATGAAATGTGACCGACAATATCCTTCACCGACCATTCATCGACTGCCGTCGTGTCGAGCTGCTCCGCGCTGAGACTCGCGAGCGCGTTCAACAGTTCGTCGCGCGTGATAACGAGTTTTTCCATTAGCTCGGTTTTCATTTTTTCGTGAGCCGTCAACGTCCGTTGTCGCGCAGATGCTCGCGGTAATGTTCCCACGTATCAATCGCGATGATTTTCGAAAGTGGCATCCGCTCATCAACGCCTTTCCACGGACCGCGCATCGTCTCACTAATGGCTTCTGCGGTCAGAGTTTCAATCATCGCGAGCACGCGCAAATAACTCTTGTCCGCGCGTTCACGCACTTCTCCGACAGTGAGCGCACGGTCCTCCGCGATCCACGCCTCATTCAATTCATTGGTCGTCGCATTGAGCTGCGGCATCGGCAACCCCGCGTTCACCTGATCGAGATAGTCGCCGCAAATATTCTCCCAGCGCGCGATGTGCGCGAGCAAATCTTTGGGCGTCCAGCCGCCTGCGAGTTGGACGGTCTGCATCTGCTCCTCAGAGTATTCACTCAACCAGTCGAGCAATACGTCGTGCGCGCGTCGTAATTCTCCCAGTGCTTGCTCTTTGGTCAATGCTGTGGCTTGCGTCATAATCAACGTTCTTCTTTCTCGCGCCGATCCAGATTGCTCACCCGCGCGAGTTGTTGCAAGTCAAATCCTTGTTCCATCCACCACTCGCGTCGTCCTTTCAACGCGCCGGTGGGACACGCCTGCACACAGTTGCCGCAATACACGCAAGTCGATTCAGGAATCGGCACTTCTTCGAACGTGGTGATGCGCGCTTCGAAACCTCGCTGCCCGCGATGAATCGCGAACGTCCACTGCACATCGGTGCCGCATGCCTGCACGCAGCGCCAGCACATAATGCACTTGCTGTAATCGCGAATGTAGAATGGATTGTCGTCGTGCAGCGGCAAGTCGCGGCGTTTGCCCTCGCCGAAACGCTCCGGCTCTGCGCCGTACTCTACCGAATAACGCTGAATGTCCGGCGCTTCGCTCACATCCACCGCGCTGTTCAACATTTCGAGAATCAGTTTGCGCGACGTTTGCACTCGCGGCGTATCGGTGCGCACCACCATTCCGTTTTCCGCGACGCGTGAGCATGCTTGCACCAGCACGCGCGATTTTTCGACTTCGACCACGCAGATGCGACACAACGACGGCGCGGTGAAATGCGGATGATAACAGATGGTCGGAACTTGTTTCGCGAGCATCTGCGCCGCTTGCAAAATGGTCGTGCCGTCGGGCACGGTGATCGGTTGATCGTCAATCGTCAGGGTTACGTCACTCATTTGGAATTTCCTTCAACTTTTGTATCACTCGTTCTAATTGGTCGAGATGTCCCGCGTCGTGCTCGACAAAAATTTGCATCTGCCCCGCCACATCGCGCTCGCCGTGCGTTTGGTGAATCGCGCGCCGCGCCCACTGCTCCGGCGTAAGATGCTCCAATCGCTCAACAATTGCCGAGCGATCACGCGTGAATTCGTCGAGCAGTTGCTTGACGTCGAGCGCGTTGTAATCACTCTGCGCCACGCGTTCGTTCACACCCGCGAACGCGAACGTCGGGTTATCTTCCTTCAAAATCTTGTCGAGTCGCCACGCGATCAACTCATTCGCGTCGCGCAAGTGCGCGATCATTTCAATCATCGTCCATTCATCCGGCGCGACGCGTGCGCGCAATTGTGCTTCGCTCAATGCTTCGACGCGCGTTTTCAAAATCTCTGGCGTCCGCCCCAGCGCACGCGTAACACTCTCTAAATTCGCTTCCATGTTATGCCGTCACCAATTCCCTTTCGAATGCACTGACGATTGCGCTCGCGGCAGTTTGTCCCAAGCCGCACCGCGAAGCGTCAGTCATTCTTCAATGCCCGCTTTCGTCCGCACGACTCAAATCATCCAAGAAATCGGCAAACGCGCGCAATTCCACTTTCAATTGAGACCACACAGGCATGAGGGCCGTCACAAGACCAGACATTCGCTTGGAATCGAGATGAGTCGTATAGACATTCCGCACCAGATGGCGAAATTTCCGAAACTCATCCAACTCGTTCGCTGTCTTTGAACTTATCACGGCGGGGCGTACGTTCCGCAATCCTCGCGACATTTGGGATGCCAGCTCACGATGCCAGGCTTCGCCAGCCGGCGTTTTTTCATCCACCTGCTCAGCAATCAATTCAAACAATCGTTCAACCCCAGAATAAAAGCCGTGCAGATTCAACGCGACCGAGTCAATAAATGGGTCGGGATCCGTCGTCCGTTTC
>JBBSHK010000380.1:0-3732 GCA_038253185.1 Anaerolineae bacterium
ATGAGGGAAACGTTTGACCTCGAGCGATTGGGCGAGCAGCCTTTCCGCGCGCTCGGCATCGTCAACGGCGATTACCAAATCCAAGTCCAACGTGACCACCGGTTCGG
Source organism: Anaerolineae bacterium (assembly GCA_038253185.1). Taxonomy (GTDB): domain Bacteria; phylum Chloroflexota; class Anaerolineae; order UBA4142; family SHND01; genus JBBSHK01. Next base: position 108 of record JBBSHK010000380.1, read on the forward strand.
CGTAGGCATTGACCGCAACACCGCCGATCACGCAGTAGCGAATCCCATTCTCATTCAACAGCGCAATCAAACTATCGAGCAGATTCGATTTGTCCACCGTGACCGCTTTCCAAAACTCGAGTGCTTCCATTTTATTGGACCAACTTCGTCGTAATCTCTTCCGGCAGTCGTTCGCGTAAATGTGGATAGACTTCGAGCAGTCGCGCGATATCCGCCAGATCTTTTTGGCGCTTGCTCGCGCGCCGTTTTGGATCAAGCGCGGCATCTACTTTGCAGGTCAAGAGATCGTCGAGATTCGCGACCGGTAATTGCATGCCCAACACCCGACGCAGTGTTGCCTTCTCAATCATCGCGTCGTAGGCGGCATCGGTCTGAATCTGCACGCGGAAATCCGACCCCGCCATCGTCACGCTCAACCAGGGCTGATAGCGCCTGACGTAAAAAGTTTCTTCGAGGAGCGCACGCGCCTGCTCGAACTGATTCTGTGCAATCGCTAAATCGAGGTCGAGGCTGATGACGGGTTCGACATAGGCGCTGACTGCTTGCCCGCCAATCACACAGTAACGAATTTGATTTTCGTTCAGGAGGGCAATGACTCGTTCGATCAGATTGGAGTCATCCTGCATCATGCTCTTCCAAGACTCTGATTGCATGGGCGCTCACCCCCTTTTAGAAATCTAGGCTCAGTCCCACGAACCCGCGCGTGCGAACAACGAAAAGCCAAGTCCGATACCGAGGACCAACCCAATCACAAGCCCAACAACCAATCCAACCCCGAGTAACATAGCGGATAGCGGATAGCGGATAGCGGATAGCGGATAGCGGATAGCGGGTAGCGGGTAGCGGGTAGCGTTTTGCCATCCGCCATCTGCCATCTGCTAGTATTTTCTCTCCTGTGGTTGATAGCGCGTAATTGTCACTGGCTTGTACTTGAAGGCGACGCTGCTGTTTTCTTTATATGCCAGCGTGTGCTTGAGCCACTTCGCGTCGTCTCGATCTGGAAAATCTTCGCGGGCGTGCGCGCCGCGCGATTCGGTACGATTCAGCGCGCTGGTCGCGGTCACGAACGCGAGGTCCAGCAGATACCCCAACTCAATCGCTTCGAGCAAATCGGTGTTAAACTTTTTGCCCTTGTCCTGAATCGCGATATCCTGATACTGCTCGCGCAAATCGTTGATGACTCCAATCGCCTTTTTCATATCGTCGCCGTTGCGGAACACGCTGACGGACTTGTCCATCGTCTGCTGCAAGGTCTTGCGAATCTCCGCAACGGACTCTTTCCCTCTGGAGTTCACGACGGAATTGATCTGCGCGTAGGATTGTTCTTCCGCGCCCTTGGGCAGATCAGCCCAATCCGATTCGCGCGCGATCTTCGCCGCATCCATTCCCGACCGCCGCCCCCAAACCAGAATATCGATCAACGAATTGGTGCCGAGCCGGTTCGCGCCGTGAACCGAAACGCAGGCGCATTCGCCCGCGGCGTAAAGCCCTTGCATCACCGTATTGTTTTCGTCAATAATCACACGCCCGATCAAATCGGTCGGGATCCCGCCCATCGCGTAATGCGCCGTCGGCTGAATCGGAAAGCGTTCCTTCATCGGGTCAATACCTTCGTACAGTCGGACGAACTCGATAATATCGGGCAGCTTGTGTTCCAATTCTTTCGCGGTGACCGTCTTGCCGCCCGCCGCGCTCTTGAGCGTGTTGATGGTCGAGGGGCGCAGATCGAGCCACACCGCGTCCTTGTTCGGACCAATGCCGTTGCCCGCGCGCACCTCTTCATAAATAAAACGCGAGATCATATCGCGCGGCGCCAACTCTTTCATACTCGGCGCGGCGCGTTCCATAAAGCGTTCATTCTTCGCGTTGTAAAGAATTCCCCCTTCGCCGCGCGCCGCTTCCGAAATCAAAATGCCCTTGCCGTACACGCCCGTCGGATGGAACTGGAAAAATTCCATATCCTCCAGCGGAATCCCGCGCCGCCACGCAATCGCGGGCAGATCGCCGGTGAGCGAATGCGCGTTCGAGGTCACTTTATAAATCTTGCCAAACCCGCCCGCGGCGACGATAACCGCTTTCGCGTGAAAGAGGTGCATCTCACCGCTTGCAATTTCAATCGCGACGCAGCCGCGACAAGTATTGCCCTCGATAATGAGATCGAGCACTTGAAACTCGTTAAAGAATTTGGTGTTGTGCTTGACGTTCTGTTGATACAACGTATGTAAAATCATATGACCGGTGCGGTCGGCGCTCTTGCACGAACGCATCACCGGAATTCTTTTGCTCGGGTCTTTCGGATCGGGCTTGGTGTGACCACCAAAACGACGCTGCTCAATTTTTCCTTCCGGCGTGCGGTCAAACGGCAAGCCCATATGTTCGAGTTCGATCACGGTCTCGACCGCTTCTTGCGCGAGAATTTCGGCAGCATCCTGATCGACGAGATAATCGCCGCCCTTGATCGTGTCGAACATATGCCATTCGGGATGGTCTTCTTCCATATTGCCGAGCGCCGCGGCGATGCCACCTTGCGCGGTGCCAGTGTGCGAACGCGTCGGATACAATTTTGTGATGACGGCAGAATTCACTCCCGCGCGCGACAATTCCATCGCCGCCCACAAGCCCGCGCCGCCCGCGCCAATTACGACCGCATCAAATTTGTGGAGGATCGCCATTTACGCGAGCTTTCCATTAAAGAAAAATATGATCCACCCGCCCATCAGCATCAGCGCGATAAAGGTGAGCCACGCGCCGAAATACAAAAACCGTTTCAAGCTCAGACTGTGCACATAGTCTTCAATCGCGTAACGCGCGCCGAGCATCCCGTGCGTGAACGCGAACGCGAGCAGCGCGAGATCGTAGGTGCGCCAGAACCAACCGACCTGCGGGTCCTGCCAGCGCTGCACGATCGTGTTGAAAGTGATTTCCTCGACGCTGATGACAAAATGCAGGATGAACATATGCAGCAGCGCGAGCACGATGAGGAGCAACCCGGAGATACGCATAAAGAGCCAGATGTTGATTTCGAGACGGTTCATCGGTCGGTGCTGAATGCCGCGAATAATGCGCGCGACGCCGTCCTGATAATTCCCGACGCTCTCATCCGAATCAATGCGCGTATTCATCGCTTCCGGTATCACCTGCGCGCCAATCGCGATGATCCCGGGCAGCGCCAAAATTGCGAACGTGACGGCGAAAGCAATCACCGCGTTATTGTGGAACGGTTCGCCCGGCAGCGTCACCATCATAAAGTACGATGCTGGAATGAAGAGCGCGAGAAAGAGCAAGAGTTGAAAATAGAACAGTGGACGCGCAACGCGCAAACTTGCGAGCTTCGGGACAAAGTCCGCCGCGATGATGCGCAAGCCGTTCAGCGCGTGATAGAGCAAGCCGAACGCGAGGAAAATTTCCATGATGCGCGCGGCAGGACCTTTGTAGAGAAAGAGGAGTTGATCGAACAGTCCAGGACCAAAAGCTGCGACAAAAATATCCGCGATGTGCAGCGCGAGAAACGCGAGCACGCCCAAGCCCGCCGCGCGGTGAATCGCCCACGCCCACTGACCCGCGCCGCCTTTATAGCGAAGGACACTGCCGGTTACTCGAAGAACGTCAACGCTCATTGTTCAAC
>JBBSHK010000381.1:0-3708 GCA_038253185.1 Anaerolineae bacterium
CAGCCCTCGCCAAACATTTTTCGCCTTTTGCTAAAGCGGCGCAGCAGCGACTTGATAAGGGTGAATATTGGTGGGAGTTACGACCGTGTGATTACTACCAAGAGTTTGAACAACCGAAAATTATCCTTCAAGATATTTCAGAGCGCGGCAGTTTCACTTTTGATGAGGCGGGAAACTTTAGCGCCAATACGACCTACATCATCGCGGGCGCAGACAAATATCTTTTGGGTATCCTGAATTCATCGCTACTAACATTTTACTATCAACACCTGACCGCTCGATATCGTGGCGGATACTTGCGCTTCTTCACGCAATATATGAGTCAACTTCCCATCCGCCGCATCAACTTTGACGACCCGCGCGAAAAAGCGCAGCATGACCGCCTCGTCGCGCTGGTCGAGCAAATGCTGCGACTGCAAAAGGATCATGCAGAAGCAAATATCCTGCGCGAAGACAAACGCTTGCGGTTGAAAGACGAGATTGACGAACTGGACAAGGAGATCGACCGCGCGGTGTATGAATTGTATGGGCTGACGGAGGAGGAGATTGCTGTGGTCGAGGGACAAAGCTAAACTATGAACAAGCGAAAGATTCTCGAAAGAGCCTTGGCAGGTTCGAAGAACATCGCGTTTAGTGATATGATTGCGCTCGTCGAATCTTTTGGTTTCCATTTGTCCCGCGTCAAGGGAGTCATCACATTTTTGCTCATCCAGATGTTCGTGAACTGGTGAACCTGCAACAGGTAAATGGTAAAGCCAAACCCTATCAAATACGCCAATTTCTCAAATTAGTTGAACGGTATGATCTAAAGATTGGAAATGAAGCGTGAAAGATTACCATATCAACATTTTCTACAGCGAAGAAGACGAAGGATATATTGCCGACATTCCTGACCTCGAGGCTTGTTCCGCCTTTGGTACGACGCCGGAAGAGGCACTCAAGCAAGTGAAACTTGCGAAAGCCGCCTGGCTTGAAGCAGCACGCGCCGAAGGCAAGCCAATTCCTGCGCCGCGGTATCGTCCCGTGATTTATCAGGTTGCAGTATAAAGTTGCAATAGACAGTCTGACGGTAGCATCGAAGCCATGAAAGCCATCACTCGCGTTAGAGCTACTAAACCGCGCGTTCCCAAAACAAAACGCGCCGCGCGCCCGCGCACCCTCGCGTGGATTACGCGCAGCTTGCGCGCCCACCTGCCCGAACTCACGACCCACTATCACGTCAAGTCGCTCGGCATCTTTGGCTCGTACGTGCGCGGCGAACAGAAACCGCGCAGCGATCTCGATGTGTTGGTCGAGTTTGAGGATAATACGCATCTGACTTTGCTCGACCTCGCAGGCATCGAAATTCATCTATGTGACCTGCTTGGCGTCAAGGTTGATCTGGTCAAGAACGGACACCTCAAGCCCTACATCGGCAAACGCATCTTGCGCGAAGTGATCTGGCTGCAAAAAAATGGCATTCCACAATCCACCAAGTTGCCGCGTCGCACGCTGAAACGGGCGAACCGCAAGAACGGCAAGCCCAATGGAGGCGCCATGGAACCCAAACGCGAATATCTTGACTTTATTCAAGATATGCTCACTAGCATGGAGAACGCTCCGCAACATATCGAAGGAATGACTCTTGAGCAGATGCTTGCAGATCGTAAAACGCGTCTTGCTGTCGAGCATGAACTCCAACTCATCGGCGAGGCAGCAAATCGGATTCCCCTCGAGGTGAGAAAAAGATATCCACAAATCCCCTGGCAGCAAATTATCAGTATGCGTCATAAAGTAGTCCACGGGTACGACGCAATTGACTATGAGACTATTTGGGACACTCTTACCCATTCCATCCCGCGCGATCAGCCGCTCGTCGCAACGATGCTTGAAAAAGAAAAAGAGCAGAGGGACGAAAAGCCATCCGAATAAAAAGAACCCCCACCAATCATCGGTGGGTTTTTTATTTCTCGCGCGCGTGACGTCTTGGCGGTGAAATTTTCACGCGCGGCTCAAAGACAGAAATGTTATAGATGCGGGTACGGCTGACGATTAACCGATACGACCCGCATTGGCGTTAGGACAATTGTCGTGCCCCTATCCTCCTATATACCATAAAGTGGAACTATCCTACACTGCATAAAGATTTGCGCGCTGCCGCTAACGAAGGACCCTGCCCCTATTCGTCGCTCGTCTCCATCCACAGCCTTTGCGCCAACACTGACCACCAATCCGTTTCTGGAGGTTCCCGAACCAATGCTCCCAACTCTCACCCACCACGCTGGGCTGCGGAAAAATATCGCCCGCAGCGCTTCTATCATGCTGTTTGTCCTTGCCCTACTCGCCTCGCAAGTAAATTTCACATTCGCAGCATCACCGCATGATAATCCCGCTTATACCATTCAACCCGGCGACACGCTGGATTCGATCGCGACGCATTTTGGTGTGAGCGTCACCGCCATCTTAAAATTAAACCCTTCACTCGGCACGGATGCGGACTCGCTGACTCCGGGCGCGCAATTGATCCTGCCTGACACCGCGCGCGCCGCGCCACCTCCCGTGACCGTCATCATCGTAATCTTGCCAAATGGCGCACAGGCAGTTCCCTTTAACGACACGCCGGTTCAATCCAACACCACCGCGATCCAAAAGGACAACACGTCGCTTCCAACCAACCGCGCGCCGGTACAAAAAATTCAAGCTCCTATCCAGACGAACCCCGCGCCCATCCAGCAAAAAAACGTGCCGGCGCCCGCCGCCAGCGCGCCCGTTCAAAAAACCACTACGCCGGATTCAAATACTCTGCGCGCCACCGCACAAAATAGTGGCTGTGGCACACATCGCTTCATGTGGCCCTCGAACGACCACAGCTGGATATCTACTTTTTATTCCGCCGCGCATCGCGGCATTGACATCGCGATCGTCACCGGCACGCCAATTTATGCCAGCGACAGCGGCGTCGTTATGTTTGCGGGCTGGGATGTGACCGGATTTGGTCAAAGGATTATGATCAATCATTGCAGCGGTTGGCTCACCTCGTACTCGCATCTCAAGTACATCAACGTCGGCGTTGGCACGTGGGTAGCGAAAGGACAAGTCATCGGTTATTCGGGCAGTACGGGCCATTCAACCGGTCCGCACCTCGACTTTCGCCTTATGGGCGACGGCGGCTGGCTCAACCCATTTCTCTACCTGAGATAAGCTTGGGCAAAATTCGCGCGGCAACCGGTCCGGGGTTGAAAAATTCAAGCCGCGCCCTATTGACACGGAGCCAAATACTGTTATCATACAAAAGCAATCGGGCGACCCGAAAGCGAGCCACTGACCGGCCAGGGCTTTATATAAATTGCGCCATAGCCGGGATGGCGTGCGTTTGCAAGGGAGGAAATCAGAATGTCCATGTTCAGCGGTGTCGAAGGCGTCGAAGGCGTTGAACGCTTCAAGGGCGTTGAAGGCGTTGAAGGCGTCGAGTGATAAGAGTCTCTTGCCACTAATCCCGCACGCCTGAGCAAGCAACGCCTCATCCAACAGAAGGATGATCCGGTTGCAATGATGGCGCAGTGGCGAAAGCCGTCAGCGGGATTCTTGACCGGATACACAGTGTAAAGCGGTAGTCGTTGAGGCTACCGCTTTTTGTATGCACACCGCGCGGTATCGAAAATGATCGCTGCGCGACCAGACCTCGAGATCAACAACCGTACAAAAATAAATCGACCGGTTAACGGTCGA
>JBBSHK010000382.1:0-3705 GCA_038253185.1 Anaerolineae bacterium
GCACCAGCTTTGGCGTCAATACACTAGCTGATTTTTTCAATCAACGCGAATACTTTCGCGGCAGTACGATCGCACTGTGCGACGTGAATGCAAAAAAACTCGCGCCGATCGCGCGGCTTGGCGAACGGATGAACGCGGCGACCGACGCGAATTTTAAAATCGAAAGCGCGACCGATTACCGAGACGTGCTACCGGGCGCGGAATTTGTTTTCGTGTCGGTCGAAGTGGACCGGCTCGAACGCTGGAAACTCGACTGGGAAATTCCCTTCAAGTACGGCATCAAGCACGTGCTCGGCGAGAATGGCGGACCTGGCGGTCTGTCACATGCCTTGCGTACAATTGACCTCGTGCTCGGCATCGGACGTGAAGTCGAGCGACTCGCGCCTGACGCGTACTTGATCAATTACACCAACCCACTCACGCGCGTGTGTCTCGCGCTGACGCGTTATACCAAACTCAAAGTCATCGGTATGTGCCACCAGATTAACAAGGGCTATTACATTGTCGGGCATATACTCGGACTGGCGCCGCGCATCCCCGCGCATTTTCCTGAAGCCGAGATCGCGCTGCCGCTCAAAGAAAAAATCGATTTGAAAACGGCGGGACTGAATCACGTCACCTGGATCACGGATCTGCGCGAGCGCGCGACCGGACGCGATTTGTATCCTGAATTTCGCGAGCGGCTGAAGGATTTTGATCCAAGCTTTGAGCCATTGTCGCGCCGACTGTATGACGCGTTCGGTCTATTTCCCGCGACCGGCGACGATCACGTCGGCGAATATTTCAGCTATGCCTACGAGACCAGCGATCTCAAAGGCTACGATTTCGAAGGACGCGCCGAGACGAGTGTTGACCTGGACGAAAGTGTCGGACGCGCGAGTCAGCCCAACGCACCACTGGACGAATTTTTGGGGCGCGACTCGGGTGAGCGCGGAGTGAATATTGCCGCCGCGATTTTGAACGACCTGAATCAGTACGAGATCACGGTCAACGTCGTCAACCATGGCGCGATTTCTAATCTGCCCGATTGGGCAGTGGTCGAGGCGCCGGGAGTCGCGAGCGCGGCAGGAATTATTCCGCTGCGAATGGGCGCGCTGCCGTCTGCTATCAGCGGAGTGTTGAATCAACAGGTCGCGATTCAAGATCGCGTGGTCGAAGCGGCGGTGCACGGTGATCGCACCGCCGCATTGCAGGCGCTCTTGCTCGATCCTTTGATAACGAGCTACGAGGTAGCGGAAAAACTGCTGGACGAATTTTTGACAACGCACGCGGCGTACCTGCCTGCGTTTGCGTCAAGAGAAAAAGAGTTGGTGTAAAGCTGACGCTTTCGTAGAGCCATTTCATGTTGATTATCCGCTCTCGAAACGGAGTGCCCGTGCGCCTCACTGAGGAACGGTGGCAACATATTGTACGTCGACATAGTGAGATGAGGGAACAACGCGAGCGGGTTCTTGAGACAGTCTCTGAGCCGGACTTGATTCAGCGGGGTGATTTCGCTGAATTGTTGGCTGTCCGATTTTATCCGTAAACACCACTCACCAGCAAGTTTCTTGTTGTCGCATATCGCGAGATGAATTCAGAAGACGGATTCATCTTGACAGCTTATTTCACAAGCCGACCTGCACTCAGGAGGGAGTTGACATGGAAGCGGTAAGAATACTTGAAAAGCCCACCAACATTAATTGGGATTATGATGAGGAGGCAGATGTTCTTTATCTGTCGATTGGAGAACCTCAACCTGCACTAGGAGTGGATATCGGTGAGGGAGTGGTGTTACGCTACGACGAAAGGCGTAACCAACTGGTCGGGTTGACTTTGATAGGATTGAAAGCGCGTCTGCTAAAATCGCTCGAGGGGAACTCCTGAAGGAAAATGCCTTGACTTGCGCGCAAGACGCGTGTTAGAATCTTGATGTTACTGCGGTCGTCTGTCCTCGACCATTTCACACTCCCCAATCTTCACTGCTCTATCACGAGGAGGTGATGCACAACCACATCGTCTGACCGAATTTACAGTGGCACGTAACCAATTCGAAAAGAGGAGAATTCCAATGCACGCAAATAAAATTCTGACGTGGCTGCTCGTTATCAGTGCAGTCGTATTTGTTCTCGCCGGTTGTGGCGGAGCGGCAACTGCTCCGACTTTGGCGCCCGGCTCGACGAGCGCACCCGTTGCAACCAACGCGCCTGTAGCAACCAACGCACCCGCGGCGACCAATGCTCCAGTTGCGACGAACGCGCCCGCCGCGACCACCGCTGCAACGACTGCCGCCACGACCGGCGGCGCGGTGGAAATTACTTTTGCGACGTGGGACAAGGATTTCGCCGCGACGACTCAGCCCATCGTCGACAAATTCAATGACACGAACAGTGGCAAGATTCACGTCACGGTGAATGTGCTCGGCGCGTATTCCGATTATTGGACCAAGATGAAAGTCCTTTTCGCGGGAGGCAATACGCCTGATGTGATCTGGATGGGCGGCGACTTGATGTCCGGTTTTGCCAAGCAAGGTGTCTTGATGGACCTGACGCCCCTGATTCAACAGGACAAGATCGATACGTCGCAATTCGCGGAAGCGATTGTGAATATGTACAAATATCAAGGCAAGCAGTACGGTCTGCCGATCAACGTTGACACCGAGGCGCTGTACTATAACAAGAATATGTTTGATGCCGCGAAACTTCCTTATCCCGACGCAACGTGGGACTGGAATAAATTCCGCGAGGCGGCGGTCACGCTGAGCGATCAATCGAAACGCATCTACGGCGTCGCCATTCGCAACGATGAGCAGACGGTCTGGGGGAACCTTTTGTGGTCGAACGGCGGTGACGTGCTCTCCGCCGATCAGAGCAAATGCGTCATCAACGACGCCAAGGGTCAACAGACGTTCCAATTCATCCAAGATTTGATTTACAAAGATAAAGCAGGCACACCTCCCGGCGCAGTGCCCGGCGTCGAATTCTCGTCGAACTTTCGCACATACTTTGCGAGCGGTCACGCCGCGATGAAACTCGACGGCGTGTGGCGACTCAAGCCCGACAGCGACATTAAAGATTTTGCATGGGACATTGCGCCGATTCCGGTCGCGCCCGGCGGCAAGCCGGCGTACTATGTTTTCGGTTTGGGCAATTCGATTCCGACCAAAGCGGCGCATCCGAAAGAGGCGTGGGAGTTCGTCAAGTACTGGGCGAGTAAAGACGCTGAGACCGCGCTGGCGAAATCCGGTTTCTTTATCCCCGCGCTAAAGGGCACGTCCGATGATTGGCTCAAGGGCTGGCAGGACAAGGGCAAGCCGAACGCCAAAGTATTTGTGGATGCGATCAACAATGGTCGCCTCTATCCGTACCCGACCTATTACAATGAAATGACCGACAAGCTCTACGCCCACCTCGATAATATTTATCTGAACAAGGGCACCGTGAAAGATGAGCTTGACGCAGCATGCAAAGAAATTGACGCGCTGATCGCGGCGAACAAATAGTTCGCACAACAAATAGTTAACCCGATGTGCAAGTTTTTCTGTCATTTCGAGCGAAGCGAGCCCCGCGGTCCCCTCGGGGTCTGAGGGAAAATCTCTGTTTTGCCAATCGAGATTTTCCCAAGATGGCACAGTCCCTAGATGGCTGCGATGTTTACATCGCACGCATCCCGCTAGCCCGCCTTGGCGTTCCCGCCGTAGTGCGGCGGGCCAAGGGGATGTAGCCA
>JBBSHK010000383.1:0-3694 GCA_038253185.1 Anaerolineae bacterium
ACGACGCCGTAGTGCGTCAAGCCAAGGATACCTTTAGGTGCGAGAAATCTAGAGTCACAATGGAGATTTCTCGGCGCTTCGCTCCTCGAAATGACACGTCCATCTATTCGACTTTAGCCACTCCTACGGATTTGCCGTCGTTCGTGCTCTTTCGTTTATATGCTATAATTCGCGCGTGCCCCTCGAACCACAAATAGCCCAGACCGAGCGCGTCCACCTCATCGTGCGCGGGCTGGTACAAGGCGTGAACTTTCGCTGGTTTGTGCAGCGCCGCGCGGCGGGGCTCGGACTCGGCGGCTTTGTGCGCAATCTGCCGGATGGCTCGGTAGAAATTGTCGCGGAGGGCGAACGAGCTTCGCTCGACGCGCTGCTCGACGTGGTACGCGTGGGGTCCACTGCCGCGATCATCGAGAACATCGACAGCCAGTGGGGTTCGCCGAGCGGGGAGTTTAGTCGCTTTGAAATTCGATATTGAGGCGCGTCCTACTCCGCGCGCCGCAGCTTTTCCCCAACCCCGCGCGAGTTCTCGCGAAAAAAGACCAGAGCGCATGGCATGGCTGGTCATCTTTGGCGCGTTCGCGGCGTGCTTGCTGCTCACACTGGCGGTGCCACTCACCCTGCGCTATTTTCTTCTCTACACGGCGGAGCCGCGCTCGGGTACAGTTGAAGCCATCAGTCTGACTCAGGAGGGCAGCGGCACGGTACGCTTGACTCTGCCCAACGCCACGGTCCCCATCGCGGTAACGGCTGACCCTGCGCCCCTTTACGAAAATAGTCTCATCGAGACCGACCAAACGTCGCGCGCCTTTGTGACCTTCTTCGATGGAAGCACCGTTCAGGTTTCGCCGGGCACCCGCTTGTTGGTTCACGAGATGCGCCGCCCGCGCTTTCAATGGAGCGAGCTGCCGAATACGATCAAGATCGATCAGACGCGCGGAGGTCCCGTTCGCTATGGCGTTGCCTTGCCTGTGGCGCATTCGGGCAATCCCGATGGGCGCGCCGTTACTTTTATTGTCCACACGCCCAGTTTTGATGTAAGCCTCAACGCCGGCAGTTATTCGATTGAAGTGAGTACGGGTGATTCCCAGGTGGTCGTACGCGAGGGGAGCGCCACCGTGCGCTCGCTCGAAGGCGAGAATGAAGTGGCGGTCGGACAGGGACAGCGCTTGCAAGTCGCGGGGCGAGGTCAACCATTGCCGAGTCCTATTCCGGCTGCCCAGGACCTCATCAGCAACGGCGATTTTTCGGGAGCCACGTTGAACCCCAAGCAATGGCAAGCCTTTAGTGATCAGGGCGGCGATGGTGGCAATGTAAACGGGTCAGTCGGCGTGGTCACAATCGGCGACCGACCCGCGGTGCAAATCCTTCGCTCCGGTTCAGAGCAGAATAGCGCGATCACCGGCATTCGCCAGGCGATTGAAAAAGAAGTGTCGTACTTCAGTTCGATGGTCTTGTCAGCTGATGTTCGTCTGCACAATCAAAGTCTCTCCGGCGGAGGCTATCAAAGCTCGGAGTACCCGCTGATCATTCGGATTACGTACAGCGATGTGAACGGCAGCCAGGCGGAATACGTGCATGGGTTTTATTATCAGAATGACCAGCGCAATCCGACGAAAGATGGCGAGCGCATTCCGCAAGACCAGTGGGTACCGTTCGAGACGGGCAACCTGCTGGAAGGACTCGATCCCAAACCATTCCGTATTCTTTCGATTTCGATTTACGCCTCGGGCTGGGATTACGAGAGTTACATCTCTGGGGTGAGATTGACAGTGGAATAGAATTGCTCTGGCGAATTGATTATACAAAACACTCGCGTCCAAGTACGCGAGTGTTTTATTTTAAATGGATCTAGACGCTCGACTGTCACATTCAATGAAATACCAACGCCAACTTTGGAATTGGCGTTGGTATTCCTATTAACCTGCGACCCTTTTCACTCATTGGCAGTAGTAGGTTCAATCTTTCCAACTTCGTAGTTCGAGTGTCCTAGCCGTTCTTTTTCCTGAAGGAGATTAGCTATCTTCTCTGCTTGGCGCGGTGACTCTGCATCCACTGCAAGCAGGTTCTTAGAATAGAACTCCATCAAAGCCCTCCGCTGTGCCAGAGCCTGGAGAACCTGCTGAACGGGAGGTTCGGGAACATCCCCGAACCATACCCGAAAACAAGAGCGCCCAGAGGATGCAACTACCTTGCTCACAACGTATTGCTTTTCCAGCTCTTCGTGCGTTTCAACCTCATCCCCTAAAGCAAGTCCATAAACGAAGAAAGGAATACAACAAATCATAAACTGATTATTATTGATCCTCGTGCTCCATAATTGTTCGAACCGCGGTACGGATGAATCACTCTCCTCAATGTGAACTTGCGCGTGGATGATAAAGTTTGCTCTATCACGCCAGACGGGGTTAAGATGAACTGCATATTTGGTCTCCACTTCTACTCCATTCTATCATCGCAGCCAGTTGGGTTCGCTATCGGCGGACCGCTCTCCTGATCTCCTCTACTGCGTTCGGATTTTCCAACGCGCTCACATCTCCCGGATCATTCCCCAAATAAACCGCGCGTACGATGCGGCGCATAATTTTTGCATTGCGCGTGCGCGGCAAATCCCTCACAAAATTTATTTCCTTCGGCGCGAGCGCTTTGCCCAATTCATCCACGAGCTGCGCGCGCAATTCGCCGCGCAAACTTTCGGTCGGTTGATAATTGGGTTACAAAATCGTAAAGCAAACGACCGCTTCACCTTTCACTTCGTCAGGCACACCAATCGCGGCGGACTCTTGCACCGCCGGATGTTTGGCGAGCGCGGATTCCACCTCCGCCGGTCCGAGTCGTTTGCCTGCGACTTTGATCACGTCGTCCGAGCGACCGAGGATGTACCATAGTCCATCGGCATCGACCGCCGCCCAGTCACCGTGCACCCACACATTTTCAAAACGCGACCAGTAGGTTTGCAAATAACGTTCGGGGTCACGCCAGAACCCGCGCGTCATTCCAATCCACGGCTGGCGAATCACGAGTTCGCCCACCTGCCCGCGCACCGAATCGCCTTTGTCATCAACAACATCCGCCTCGATGCCCGGAATTTGGGCGAACGAGCCGGGCTTTTCCGGCGTCAGCATATTTCCCATCAAGATGCCGCCGGAAATTTCTGTGCCGCCGGAATAATTGATGAGGGGCAACTTGCCGCCGCCGACGGTATTGAAGAGCCACAGCCACGGCGTCGGGTTCCACGGCTCGCCGGTCGAGGCAAATGCGCGCAGATTTTTCAGTGAGTGTTTTTGGACAGGCTCGTCGCCAAATTTCATCAGCGCGCGAACGAACGTCGGCGAGAGTCCGAGAATCGAAATATTATTTCGCTCGATCATCGCCCACACGCGATCCGGTTCAGGATAATCGGGCGCGCCGTCGTACAAAAACATGGTCGCGCCGAGCAGCAGCGTGCCGAACACTTGCCACGGTCCCATCATCCAACCCATATCGGTCATCCAGTACAGCGTGTCCGATTCTTTCAAATCGAGACCGTGAGACATATCCTGCGCAGCTTTGATCGGAAAGCCGCAATGCGTATGCACTGCGCCCTTTGGTTTGCCAGTCGTCCCCGACGTATAAATCAACATCAACAAATCTTCCGCTTGGGTGCGCTCGGTCTCGGCTTGATCGGATTGCTGCGCGAATTCGCTCCACCAATGAT
>JBBSHK010000384.1:0-3693 GCA_038253185.1 Anaerolineae bacterium
AATCAAATAAAACTCGTATGATGTGTCATTTCGAGGAGCGAAGCGACGAGAAATCTCAGCGGTGTGGAAACCGAGATTTCTCGCTCCGCTCGAAATGACATCGACCGACATACTACGACTTTTATTTGTGTTGTCTATAAGTAACAAGAGCATCGAACATGCGTTGAACAATCAGAGACGCACCGGCAAGCACTGTTGACAGATTGTTCGTAAGAAAAGCTTTCGTTGCAGGGTCTAAATTGTATCCATTTCAAAAAGTTGCCGAGTTGATTTGCAGTTCAATGCGCGCGGTGCGGAGAAACATTTGCCAAACGAAAAATTTCTAAAAGGTCAGGTCGCGCTGGTCACCGGCGCGGGGGTGCGTGTCGGTACAGCGCTGGCGCTGGCGCTGGCGCAAAATGGAGCTGCTGTCGCCGTACATTACAACTCCTCGGCGGAAGCAGCGGACGGCGTGGTCGCCGAGATACGCGCCAACGGCGGACGCGCTCAAGCTTTTCGCGCAGAATTAAAAGACGACGCGCAGCTCACCGCGCTTATTCCCGCAATCAGTCGCGAACTAGGCGATGTCAATATCCTGATTAACAATGCCGCGCTTTTTGGCGATGGACAATTCGCCGATACGACACTCGAAGAGTGGAACGATAACTTTGATGTGAATCTGCGCGCGCCCTTTCGTCTCAGCCAAGCTATTGCGGCGCAGCGCGACGGCTCGCTCAGCGGAAATATTATCAACCTTTCCGATTGGCGCGGGCGGCGACCGGGCACCGATCATTTTGCGTACACGATTACGAAAGCGGCGCTCATCTCAATGACCGAGGCAATGGCGCTCGCGCTTGCGCCGCGCATCCGCGTGAATTGCCTCGCGCTTGGCTCCATCCTGCCTCCGCCCAATGCAACGCCTGAACTGGTTGACCGGTTAGTGAGTAAGATTCCATTGAGCCGCATGGGTTCGCCAGAGGATGTCGTCGCGGGATTGCTCTACCTGCTTGGACCCGCGAGCTTCGTCACGGGAGAGACCATTGTGCTCGATGGTGGGCGGCGTTTATTGGCATGAACGCAAAGGGAGTAGAACTCGACCGAATCGAAATTAAAGACTTGCTCTTGCGCTGCATCATCGGCATCAACGAGGACGAGCGCACCCACCCGCAAGACGTTAACATCAATATCGTGATGTGGGCGGATTTTCAAAAGGCGGCGGCAAGCGACGATATTCAAGACGCGGTGAATTACCGGACGGTGACCAAGCAGGTGATCGAGCACGTCGAGAATTCGCACTATTTTCTGGTGGAAAGGTTGGCGGAACGGATTGCCGAAATCTGCTTGAGTAATTCTCAGGTGAAAAGAGTACGGGTGAGTGTCGAGAAACCGGGCGCGCTGCGTTTCGCGCGTTCGGTCGGCGTGCGGATAGAGCGAGAAGCTAAAAGTTAAAAGCAGCGACCGCACATTGCAAGTTTCAACTGTCAAGTTTGAACCGGTAACGCTTGTATGAATCGCGCCTACATTTTCATCGGGTCGAATATCGACCGCCAAAAGAATTACCTGCGCGCGTTGCGGCGGTTGAGTGAATTGGGCGAGGTGCTTGCCGTCTCATCGGTGTACGATACCCAACCGATTGGCGAGAGCGGCAAAGGAAACTTTTATAACGGCGCGGTTTTGCTAGCGACAGAGTACCGCCCGCGCGAGTTGAAACAGCAATTGCGCGCGATCGAAAATCGGATGGAGCGAACGCGGACGGCAGACGTGAACGCGCCGCGCACGATTGATCTCGATTTGGTACTGTACAATCAGATCGAAAGGGTAGAGAACGATTTGAAGATACCGGACCCGGATATTTTCGAAAGAGCATTCATGGCGCTCGCGCTGGCAGAGCTTGATCCCGATTATACTTTGCCGACCGATGGTCGCACGCTCGCGGACATGGCGCGTGCCATTGGCGCCCATCCGGTGGGCATGCGACTCGACCGAGAGATGACACGCGCGGCGAAACAAGTTTTCGAACAAATTCACAGTGGAGAAGTGCAGCATGCACGATGAAGCAAAGTTAATGGAAGCGGCAGACCTGCCCGAAGATATGCCGAACAGGATACAAGGGCATCGCGAGATAGAAAAGGCAGTCCGCAAAATCCTTTTGGCAGTGGGCGAAGACCCCGACCGCGAAGGGTTGCGGGATACGCCGCAGCGCGTCGCCCGCGCGTACGACGAATTGCTCGCGGGCTATTCGGTCGAGCCGATGGCGATGATCAATAACGCGTGCTTTGACGCGGACTATAACGAGATGGTCATCGTCAAAGACATTGATTTCGCGAGTTTGTGCGAACATCATATGCTGCCCTTCATCGGACGCGTAGACATCGCGTATATTCCGAATGGCAAAGTGTTGGGGCTTTCCAAAATTCCGCGCGTGGTGGAAATGTTCGCGCGCCGTTTGCAACTTCAAGAGCGGATGACGCAAGAGATCGCGAATTTTCTGGAAGAGCTATTGCATCCGCAAGGCGTCGCCGTCGTCGTGACGGGTCAGCATTTTTGCTCGATGATGCGCGGGGTCAAAAAAGTCAATTCTAAAATGGTGACACAGGCAATGTTCGGCAAGTTCGAGGAAAAAGATACGCGCGATCAATTCTTTGAGCAGCTTCGGCAGCAGCAGTAGGAAACCTTACCTCTAACCCTCCCGCTCCGCTTCGCTACGGGGGCTGACGCTCTCCGATTCGGAGAGGGGAATTTATTTCGCTCGGGGTTCAGTCTCTCCACCAGGTTGTGTTGGCAAATCTTCAGAGTCTCGCCCGACCAATTTCATTTCTGGCTCTGTAAACATGGGAATCGCGCGGCTTGCGCCTTTTGTCAACACAACCTACAGGTTGCAGCTATCTGCTGTAAAACTCCAGCAACATTCTGTCGAATCTGTTCATTTTTGAATCGCAAGATGCGCAAGCCGCGCTGTGACAATTTGTTGTCCCGCTCTCTATCGCGTTCGACCTGTTGGTCATGGATTGGACCATCTACTTCGACGATCAATCCCGCCGCATGACAATAAAAATCTACAACAAACCCATCAATTATTTGCTGGCGGCGGAAATGAAAGCCTTCTAGTTGATTATCGCGGAGGTGTTTCCAAAGCAATTTCTCTTCGGGCGTCATCTCGCGGCGAAGTTGTTTCGCGCGCTCGACGAGTTCAGGTTGAACATTTTGACCGATGATGATGTTGCGTGGTTTCATGATGGAACCTCACCCCCAGCCCCTCTCCGGCTCGGAGAGGGGAGACTACTTTTCCCCTTCCCGTAGCGGGAAGGGGTCAGGGGTTAGGTTTCCAAACCATTCTCCCTCATCCACTCTCTCACCTCCGCCGCGTCCTTTTCCAATCCCATCTCCTCGTACAGCCGTAGACTCTCTTGCGCGTATGCCTTCGCTTGCGCGGGCTCACCCAAGAGTTCATAGTCACTGGTTTCTGTGTTTGCCTCGCAACAAATCTTTTATTACGTCATGCAACACGTACCTGCTATTGAGTTCTCGAATTACCACCGCATCAGTCAGCCTGTGGAGAACTTCTCGCAGATTTGGAATGGGAAATTCAGTTTTCATCTGTTCATAAGTCAGACCCTCATCAGATGCTGCTAACCCCAGTAATACATCTTTTTCAGTCGGCGACAAGTATCCAAGAAATCGTTCGAAAACACCCGTTACCATCAAGTTGTTTAG
>JBBSHK010000385.1:0-3692 GCA_038253185.1 Anaerolineae bacterium
GAGATGAGGGTGATGAAGTGGGGCTGGATTCTGGTCACGCTTTACACCGGACCGATCGGGTTGTTCATTTATTTGCTTTCGTGCCGCGAGCCGCTGCCCGGCACGCACGAGCAATTCGTCGCGCCGTTGTGGAAGCAGGCGGTCGGCTCGACCATTCACTGTCTCGCCGGTGACGCGACCGGTATTATCGCGGCTGCCGCAATCACAATGAGCTTGCAGCTGCCAATGGGACTCGATCTGGTCGTCGAATACGTCGCCGGCTTTGCGTTCGGGTTGCTCATCTTTCAAGCGCTATTCATGAAGGATATGTTTGGTGGTAGCTACGTAAATGCGGTCAAGCGCACGATGCTCCCCGAGTGGCTTTCGATGAACGCGGTGATGTCGGGCATGATTCCGGTGATGGTGGTCTTGATGACGCTTGACGCGTCGTCAATGGAGCCAACGAGCGCGCGATTTTGGGGCGTAATGTCGCTGGCGACGCTGGTGGGCGCGCTGCTCGCGTATCCGGTGAACTATTGGCTGGTCGCGAATGGCTTGAAGCATGGAATGGGCACGGAGCGCGTGCTCGGCAAAGGCGGACACAGCGTCAGAGGTGAACACGTGGCGGCGGAACATTGGGCAGGCGAGCACCTACCGCAACACTCGATGAGAAGGTAACCGAAACTCGCGCGAGCAAAAGGAATGGACAATATGCCTGAGCGTACTCATAGTGAAATGAATTCTGAGATGAAAGCGCGCCCAAGCCGCGCGAGGCTTGTCGCAATTACTCTGCTCACCTTAGCAATGTTGGCGATCGGCACGATCCTCGCGGCGCGCTTTGGTGATCTCTCGATGCGCGCGGGGATGGCGATGGGCGATCACCAAATGTCGAACATGGGTAACGCCGCCACAGTTCCCGCCGGGACAAAAGCGGTCGAGGTCAGAATTGCGCTCTCGGAATTCAAGATTAATTCGACGCTGACCACGTTTTCTAAGAACGCGACGTACCATTTTATTGTGGACAACAACGGACAAGTCGAGCACGAATTCATGATCGTGCCGCCGATGTCGGGTATGCACATGTCGATGGAAGAAATGGATCGGATGGCGCTCGCGGGAGTCAATGGCATTGCGGCGGAACAGCGCAAAACATTCGACGTGACCTTTAGCGACTCTGCTCCACCCGGCAAGTTGGAGTTCGCGTGCCACCTGCCCGGTCACTATGAGGCTGGGATGATGCTTCCGATTAATGTTCAATAAGGCGCTGGCGAATTGCGGCAAAAATAAATTCGACAAAAGGAGGAAAGGATTATGCCACATACAAAGAGTCACCCGATGAGCGCTGAGATGGAGCAGTGTATTCAGAACTGCACCGATTGTCACAAAGTATGCGAGCAGACGCTGGCATACTGCTTGCAGATGGGCGGCAGGCACGTCGAGGCCCCCCACTTGAAAAACTTGCTCGACTGCGCGCAGACGTGCGCGGCGAGCGCGGATTTTATGCTGCGCGGTTCGGAGTTGCATCCGAAACTATGCGGTGTGTGCGCGGAGGCATGTGACCGCTGCGCCCAGAGCTGCGAACAGTTTGGCGATGATTCCCAGATGCGAGCGTGCTCGGAAATGTGTCGGCGCTGTGCCGAGTCCTGCCGCCAGATGGCTGGCATGACGAGGTGAGCTCGGGGCACTGACTGTTTTGTACAGGTAAAGCGATAGGAGGAAATTTAGCATGGCGGATATTCCGATCACTGAAAAACCGAAACAGAAATTAGATCGTCATATCGATCCGGTCTGCGGTATGACGGTGCTCGAACATCCGGACGCGCTCAAGGCACAACACGCGGGCAAGACGTACTATTTCTGCGCGCCGGGCTGCAAGCGCGCGTTTGAAAAAGACCCAGAGCTATATTTGCGTGAAGGTCCGCAGATGGAAATGTAAATCGGTTGGTGCGATCCAGCACGGTTTCCGTCACCTGACCGATTGACTATTTGCACCCTGCCCCATTTCTTATATACTCGCGGCTTTGTCGTCCCCAGTGCCGCGGGCGGCTCCCAGCAAGCGGCGGCGTTACAGAAAGTGCATCTGCTCTGGTACAGATGCAGCCGCTTGACTCTCTATCAAGGGGGACCCCATGGGTCTGCAAAAATATCGGCGGGAAGCCTACCTCACTGCGATGATGACAATCGCGCTGTCCGTGATCATTGGCTCTGCTTGGGGGCTCGACGGTTTGCCCGGACTGGTCACCACTGCCGCAGGCGTTTTTGTCGCCGTGCTCGGCGTCGGCGGCTACGATTCGTGGTATGACAAGGCGAACGTCTCCAAGATCCGCTCCAAGCGCTAACTCGAACCCGCTCAGCTTTACCTCACGCGCGAGCTTGTGCGAATTCCGTTCGGACCTGACGGATTTGCACAATGCGCGCCGTGTCTTCACTCACTGTTTCGCCGACGCGTCAGGCTGGTCAACGCGTCTGAACCTCCAAACGGACGGAGCCTCAAATCCTAGCAAAGATTTACAAGCCACTGATGAAGCCGGTGGATCAGGCAGGCTTTGCCGATTGGCGCGCGTGGGCGGTTGCGCGCGCAAGCGGACGCGTGCTTGAAATCGGTGCGGGCACCGGATTAAATTTTGCTTTTTATGATCACGCGGCGCAAGTCATCGCGTTCGATCCTGATGCTGAAATGCTCGCGGAAATAGAGAGCGAAAGTGGCGCGGCGACGAAAATTTTGGTCATGCAGGCGAGCGCCGAAGACTTGCCATTTGCTGATGAATCGTTCGACGCGGCAGTTGGCACGCTGGTCTTTTGCACGATTCCCAACACGGCGCGCGCGCTCGTGGAAATTCGGCGCGTGTTGAAACCCGGCGCGGCGCTGCGCTTGGTGGAACACGTGCGCGTGAGGAATCCGATCATCGGAACGCTGCAAGACGCGGCAACGCCGTTGTGGAAACACCTTGCGGGCGGCTGTCATCTGAACCGTGATACACTCAGCAGCGTGCGCGCGGCGGGATTTGAAATCCTGTCGGTCCAGAGTCGTTGGCGCGGCGTATTTCTCGGAATTGAAGCGCGAAAATAACGGTTAAGGGATGAAGGCGGAAGGATGAAAGTTATCACCACCTTCACGTTTCGTCCTTCATCCCTTGACACGACGGGCAGACGTAGGTGATGCGCCCCTCGCCTTTGCCCTGGCGAAATTGGCGAATCAGTGCACCGCAATCGCGGCAGGGTTGGTTCGTGCGGCGAAAGACCCAGTACCTGCGCGACCAGCCTTTCTCTTCTGTTGCTCGCGCCTGAACCGTTGCAGGAATTGTATAGCCCTGATTCTCGTAGCTCGCCCGTGTGATCTCGCGCGCCGCTTGAATAACTTGTTTCAATTTACGGTCGGAGAGTTCGCGAATGCGCTTGCGCGGATTTGTTCTTGTTGCAAAAAGAATCTCGCTCTTTAAATAATTCCCCACCCCAGCCATAATCTCCTGATCGATCAGCGCCACGCCGATTTCTTCGTCCAAATGCCCGCGCAAATTTCGCAGTGCGACGCGTTCATCAAATTTTGCCGCGAGAACATCGGGACCGAGCTTGGAGAGTGAGCGATGCTTTTTGAGCTGCACGGCATCCAATGGTTCAAAGACACTGCCGCCACGCAAGATGGCTTGTTTGGTTTCATTACGGACGATCTCCATGATGCGCGGGTCGGGTTCCACGCGCGCATGCGCGTCGTA
>JBBSHK010000386.1:0-3689 GCA_038253185.1 Anaerolineae bacterium
GTCACCGTCGAGCACATTAACGCCAACGATATTCCCGCGCGACTTGCCGCCGCCGTACAAGCCGGGTCCGGTCCCGACATCGTCCAATATCTCTTCAACTGGCCCTGGCTTTACCCCGATGCACTGGTCGATGTGAGCGATGTCGCGAACAAGCTCGGTGGTCAGCTCGGCGGCTGGTACAAAGACATTCAATCCTATTGCCAACCCGGCGGCACCTGGAAAGCCGTGCCGTACTCGTTCTACGGACAGGTGCTGAACTATCGCGAGGACTGGTTTAAAGAAGCGAATATTGCCGTGCCGAAAACGATCGAGGATCTGTTTAATATGGCGAAAAAGTTGAAAGCTGCGGGGCATCCGTTCGGACAAGCGCTTGGACATTCGTTCACCGACCCGCGCGTGTTCTGGTATCCGTGGCTGTGGTCGTTCGGTGGAAAAGAAGTCGCGGAAGACGGCAAGACGGTCGCGCTCGATTCGCCAGAAACTTTGGAAGCGGTGACCAAAGCGGTCGAGCTTTTCGACAGTATGGTTCCCGGCACATTGTCGTGGGATGATAACAGCAACAACCGCGCGTTTCTCGCGGGGCAGTTGGGCGCGACCACCAATGCCGCGAGCATTTACTTTACAGCGAAACGCGAGAAGGACCAGCGCGCGGAGCAGAAGAAAACCAATCCCGCGGTGGCGACGCCCGCCGACATCAATCACGCCGTGCTGCCTGCGGGCAAAGCCGGAAAATTTTCCTTGCAGTCCGCGCTCTCGAACGGCGTCATGTCGTGGTCGAAAAATATTCCGGCGGCAAAAGATTTCATAACCGCGATGATGCAGCCGGAGATTTACAACGAATACCTGAACACGGTGCAGGGTTACAATGTCGGTCCGCTACACGCGTACGACGATGCACCGGTGTGGAAGAGTGACCCAAAAATCTTGCCGTTCCGTGAAGCGATCACGGAGGGTTCGAGTCGCTGGCCCGGGTGGCCCGGACCGCCGAGCGCGGCATCTTCGCGCGTCGCAGAAAACTTTATCATCATCGACCTCTTCGCCAAAGCGTGCTCGCGCGAATTCACACCGAAAGAATCCATCGACGCGGCGGTCACCGCGCTGAAACGTTTCTATAAATAGAAAGGTAGGGGCGTGCGCGCACGCCCCTCCACCATAATCATTATGGCACTTTCGCAAGAACAATCGGCAACGCTGCCGCTGGCGGTCAAACCAACGCTCCGCGCGCGTTTTGACGAATGGATTGAACAGGAACGCGTGCTCGGATACGTACTGCTCGGTCCTGCCCTCATCCTCCTGCTCATCTTTGTCGGTTATCCATTCCTCTTCGGCGCGTACATCTCTCTGACCAACGCCGGCATTGGTCGAGCCGGTCAGTTCATCGGCTTGCAAAATTTCACCGATTTGCTGGATGATCCGATTTTTCGCCAGACCGTCGCGAATTCTTTTCTCTACACCATTGTCACCACCATCGTCAAGCTCGCGCTGGGTATGGTGATGGCGCTCTTGCTGAATCAAACTTTTCCACTGAAACGATTCGTGCGCGCGGCGGTCTTGTTACCGTGGATTGTGCCGACGGTGCTGAGTACGCTGGCGTGGCTGTGGATGTTCGACTCGACCTACAGCGTCATCAATTGGCTCTTGCAAAATTATTTCCACTTTCAAGGTCCGATCTGGTTGAGCGATCGTTTGAATTTGAAACTGGGCGACATCAGTTTAGTCAAGACCACCTGGCCCATGATCTCGATTATGATTGTGAATATCTGGCGCGGCACGCCGTTCTACGGCATCAGTCTGCTCGCCGGCATGCAGACGATCCCGCACGAATTGTACGAGGCGGCGATTGTCGACGGCGCGAATTCGTGGCATCGCTTTTGGAGAATTACGCTGCCGCTGTTGCGCCACGTCATCAGCATTGTGCTGCTCCTCTCGATCATTTTGACCCTCGCGGATTTTCAAATCGTGTACGTGCTCACGCGCGGCGGACCTGCCAACTCGACCCATCTCTTTGCCACCTACGCGTTTCAGGTCGCGGTGCCGAGCACCGAGCTGGGCTTGGGCGCGGCAGTCTCGATGTATATGTTTCCGATTTTGGCGGTGGTCGTTTTCTTTACACTCCTCTCCTTGAGGAGGGAAGATTAATGCAGGCAAGTCTCACTCAGGTTAAACCACGCGCGCTCGCCTCGCGCTTTATCATTACGTACATCCCGATTGCGCTGATGCTCGCCGTCACGCTCTTTCCGTTTTATTGGATGGTCATCACCTCATTAAAGACCGACGGTGAATTGTATAATCTCAAAAATAATCCACTGGTCGTGCTGCAACCCGCGCTGATTCAATTTCAGCGTTTGCTCAATGATACCTTGTTCCCGCGTTGGATCACCAACACGCTGCTCGTCTCGATCGCTTCGACCGCGCTCTCGTTAGTTTTTTCCGCGCTGGCAGGTTATTCACTCGCGCGGATGCGCTATCGCGGCGCAACCGCGATTGGCTGGGCGATTTTTATTACTTATCTCGTTCCACCCACTCTGCTTTTTCTGCCATTGCTCGGCGTGGTCAGCGCGCTGCATCTGCAAAATACTTTGTGGTCGCTCATTCTGGTCTATCCGACTTTTCTCATTCCCTTTGGCACGTGGATGCTCATCGGTTATTTCAAATCGATCCCGCGCGAGTTGGAAGAATCGGCGTTGGTGGACGGCGCGACGCGTATGCAAGCGATGACGCGCATCATCCTGCCGCTCGCGCTGCCGGGACTCTTGTCCGTCGGAATTTTTTCTTTCACGCTCTCGTGGAATGAATTCATCTACGCGCTCGTATTTTTATCCGACGCGACCATCAAGACCATTCCGGTCGGCGTCACTTCGGAACTGATTCGCGGCGATTCATTTTTCTGGGGCGAATTGATGGCGGGCGCGCTGCTCGGCTCGATTCCGGTCGCGATCATTTATTCATTTTTCGTTGAATACTTTGTGTCCGGTTTGACGGCGGGCGCGGTGAAAGGCTAAGAAAGAGACGGAGAGGAACGACGGAAGACAAAGGCTCACGATATCGCTCGTCCGTCGCCATTATGTCGCTCGCCATCACCGTCTCTCAAGCCGAGCAGCTTTTAAGAGAAACGCCCTTTACTCAGAGCTACGACTTTCGCCTCCACTTGCTGAGTGAGGGCGAATGTGTCCTCGACGTTCCGTTCCAACAAAAATTCGAGCGCCCGGACAAGATCATCAACGGCAGCGTTTACATGACCGCCGCCGATGTCGCAATGTGGCTGGCAATCATGACGCGGCTTGGGATGAATGAACGCGCGGTGACGACCGATATGCACACCTCGTTTCTGGATGGCGCGATAAAAGAAGACATCCGCTGCACCGCGCGCGTTTTGAAACTCGGCAAGCGGCTGATTTATGGCACAGCCGAGTGTACCAGTTCGCGCGGCAAGCTTTTGACCACGCACACTCTCACCTACATCCGCCTGTAGCCAGCTTGCGCCCGCGAGGAAACTTTTCTATGCTCGACCTACACGACCCGCGCATCAACCACGCTCCCGCTGATTTCAATCCCACGAAAGATTTGCCCCAGGGATTTTTTGATTTTTTACTCCCGCTGCATCGCGAATTCACGCCGCGCCAACGCGCGCTGCTGGCAAAACGCGCGCAAGTCCTCACCGACGCGCCTCGCGGAAAATTGCCCGACCA
>JBBSHK010000387.1:0-3684 GCA_038253185.1 Anaerolineae bacterium
CAAGATTATTGTACGAGCGGCTGAGAGTGCGATTTGAAAGAGTGGCTATAGTTTCATTCATAGAATCAAGATGGTGACACTTGCAGTAAGATGACGGCAACGAACGCAGAAAAGAATTGCCGGCTCGACGCGGAAAAAAAATCCGTGTCAATTTAGCGCGCCCCATATTACGAATTGAGAGGCGAGATCGTATTGCTCGGCGTATTTTTTTCGCGCCCGCATCGAATGCGCGGACGAGAACTATGGATTTGGATTTGCGCGAGGCGGTGGAAAAACTAGCGGGAGAACCACTTGCCTTGAGCGGTACTGCTGAGAATAGAATACGCCGGGACTTGTCTATTAGAATAGGGGAAATAGGGCAGAAAGACAATGGGACAATCGCCGCGCAGCGAGTTGCCCATGACTTGTCGAAATCAGCGATCCGCAAGAAAAATGGTAGATCTAAAATAAGTGACCGGGATTGTCTAAACTCCAACAGATGGAAGTTTTTTGCCATTTCGGGCGCAGCGAGAAATGAGACCCAATGTGCAACTCTTTTTGTCATTTCGAACAAAGCGAGAAATCTCGATGCGCCTCACGCTGAGATTTCTCGTCGCAGACTGCGCTCCTCGAAATGACAGTTGAAAACGCGAATAAGTTGCACATTGCGTACGAGGACTAATATCCTTTCGGGTTTAGACAATCTCAGTGACCAGTTGCATTGTCGTGGGAAATGTTCTATCATCGCGGTTCCGGGCTGACGTTTTTCAAACCGAGGGTTCATCAGCCCTGTCATAGCAACTCGCCAATCATCATTAACATTACTGATTATCAGCTACTTTCTAACCGCGAACGACTAGCTATGAAACGCACACTCGAATGGCAAATCGCCACAGTGAAAAATATAAAGCCAGAGACTTTGAAGGTCAAAAGCTTTACACTCGTGCTGCCCGATTGGTCTCCGCATCGAGCCGGACAGCATTACGATATTCGTCTCACCGCGCAGGACGGCTATCAGGCGCAGCGGAGTTATTCAATAGCGTCGGAGCCGGAACGCACGGGAGAGCTCGATTTGACGATTGAGAAAATTGATGACGGCGAAGTCTCGCCCTATATGCACGAGGTTGTACAAGTCGGCGATCAAATCGAAGTACGCGGACCGATTGGTGGATATTTTGTGTGGGAGACGAGTCTCGGCGGTCCAGTGCTCTTGATCGCGGGTGGTTCAGGGGTCGTGCCGCTGATGGCAATGATTCGCCACCGCGCCGCGCGCCGCTCAGACATTCCTACGCATTTGGTTTTTAGCTCGCGCACGCCGGCTGACGCGATCTATTTCGACGAATTGGAAAAATTGCGCGGCGCGATGGACGGATTAAAAGTTTTCCACACCTTTACGCGCAGTCAACCGCCGGGCTGGAGCGGCTACGCGCGACGGATCGACGAAGAGATGCTGAGAGAAGTGTCGCAGCCGCTAGGCAAAGAGGCGCAGATATTTATTTGCGGTCCAACCGCACTGGTCGAATCGGCAGCGGACACGTTGGTGAAAATCGGAGCGCCCGCGCGTCAGGTCAAGACCGAGCGCTTTGGTCCGTCGGGGAAATAAATCGCTGCCATCTCTCAAGCCGACCGATTAATTACAAAGAAATATTTTTTCCCTTTGTGTCTTTGTGAGCTGGCGGTAAGTACCAAGTTGGCTGTAGCACAAGCTAACCACTTGATCATTTAGGAGATTACCAATGGAAGATTTACAAATGGATATGAATCGCGAATTGATGTTGGACGGCAACGCGGTCGGCGGAACGTTTTACGAAATCTTTGGGAGAGAGATGACGGCGGCGCCGGGCGAGTGCGCGAGTTGCGGCAATATCGCGGAGATGGGCGCGCTGCTCGCGTTCACACAAGCGCCGGGCATTGTCTTGCGCTGTCCCGCGTGTGAGCAGGTGATGGTGCGAATCGTACAAACGCGCGAGGCAATTTACTTGGACGCGCGTGGTGTTGTGTATATGCGAATGCAACGACGCGCCGCGCCGTGAAGTCAAATCCCTTTACACTCAAGCTTTACCGCGAGCTGGCGCAATGGTGGCTCCTCTTTTCTCCTCCTGAAGAATACGCCGACGAGGTAGCCTTCTTCCTGCCACTGTTGGAAGATGGTCGTGCTTCAACCCCGCGTACCATGTTAGAATTGGGCAGCGGTGGCGGTAGTAACGCGTTCCATCTCAAGGCGCATTTTGTGATGACTCTGGTCGATATTGCGCCCGATATGCTTGCGGTTAGCGCTTCGATTAATCCAGAGTGCGAACACCTTGTGGGCGATATGCGAACGGTGCGCCTCGGGCGTCTGTTCGATGTCGTCTTTGTCCACGACGCGATCGATTATATGACGACGGAAGCGGATTTGCGCCAAGCTCTCGAAACCGCGTTTGTCCATTGCAAGCCGGGCGGCGTCGCGCTGTTCGTTCCCGATTACGTGCGCGAAAATTTTCAATCGACGACGGACAGCGGCGGACACGATGGGTTTGGGCGCGCGCTGCGCTACCTCGAGTGGACATTTGACCCCGATCCGAATGACAACACCTACACCGCTCATTGGGCGTTCCTGTTGCGCGAAGGGGATGACGTTTGGGCAGAGTATGACTCGCATCTCTTTGGACTCGTCTCCCGTTCGGATTGGGTGCGGCTGTTAGACGAACTTGGTTTTCAAGTCAAGTGCATCACGGATCCATTCAACCGAGATGTTTTCTTGGCAACAAAACCAAATGCGTACTAGTTGCGTGTCTTGCACCCGCGCGATCACATTCGCCTTCACGATAGGTTTCACGATAGCAATGCGGCAGCCATGCCTCAAGCGCCACCGGCTCTTGCGACAGCAGAAACGCGATTTGCGGACGCGGTGCTTCGCTATCCGGGGAAGGAGCTGATTGGGATCCTGCGGGAGGGTAGCGCCGAACAAGTCAGAAAAGTGCTGCGGGGTATGATTGCGCGGGCGACGTTGTATCGAGAGAAAGTGGTGGTGCAGTTTGTGCCGCCGTTGTGGCAGAGCGAAGCGGTGAGAATGAACGGCGGCGGCTCCGTTTTCAAGCCAGAGTTGGCTTTAGGTGGTGCCCCTAACGGGATTCGAACCCGTGTTTCGGCCTTGAAAGGGCCACGTCCTAGGCCTCTAGACGATAGGGACAAGTGCGAAAGAATTATACTCCGAAAAGTACGTGAGGCAAAATTTCGAACGTCTGGAACATTTGCCCTTTGAAATCCGCCAGTTGTGAACGACGACCTGCAAACTTTCCGAACTTTAACTTTCAAAGCTGCCGCCTAAATCGGTGGCCACGGAATGTGGGGCCAATCTTCCGGCGGGTCAGGATACACTCCACTGTCCAACAAGTCGCCCAGCCGAGCTTCGAGCGCACGCAGCTCGCGCCGCGACAACAGCCGCTCTAATTTCTTTCGAATTGGCGCGCCGCTCTTGAGCTTGCCGCGCAGATGAACCAAGTCTTTGAGCAGCGTCGGCGGAATCGGATCGCCCACGTAATCCCAAATCACCGTTCGCAATTTTGGATCTTCGTGAAAGGTCACGCCGTGGTCGATTGCCCACACTACCCCCGCGTGGTCGATCAGCACGTGCCCACCTTTGCGATCGGTGTTATTGATCAGCGCATCAAACACCGCGATCTGTTGCATCTCGCCAAGACATTTATCGCGGAGCGTGAAAAA
>JBBSHK010000388.1:0-3671 GCA_038253185.1 Anaerolineae bacterium
ACGCGACCTTCCACCCAAAGACGCGGAAGGACATGAACTCGGTTTCGCCTTCACCAAAGATGATCGAGGTGATCAAGATCATCAAAAGAAAAGGTACGAGCTTGACCAGCGAACGATAAATTCTCTTGAACGGAATTCCCGCGAGCCGCTGCAAAATAATATGAATGACAAGAATACTGAGATTGACCCAGAGTGGACTGGAGAATACGAGGAAGGAGAGTCCGATCGTATATGCGAAGAGAAAGACAGAGTACCAAATCATAAGAGGCTGCCCGGAAGAACGGCGCGACTATACACAAGATTCGCAACACTGTCAAAAGATGGAGGAACAACTCGCCCTGACTGCTGGCGCGTTCACGTTGCGACTGACCACAAGAAAATCATAATGATCAGCACGGCAAAAAATAATTCGACGAGGGTAGAAAATAAATAACCGCCGAGCCAGCCCGCGCTGCTTTTCGCAGCTGAGGTGGGACTGCGTTTTCGGCGCCATTCGGAGCCAAACACGCCGAGCAGCGCCGCCGCGATCGCGACGGGCACGGTGAAAAAAATCAGCCCGAGCACGACGATACACGAGCCAATGATGCCCGAAGCGCGCGCGCCGCCGCCCGCGCGCACGCCGGCTTGCGTTGTCAAAATTCCGGCTGCCGCGCCGACGAGGGCGAGCAGCGTAATCAAAATGAATTGCAGAATTCCCAGATGATGAAAACCGTCGAGCAACGCATAGGCGAGCGCGGCGAGCCACACGAGCGGCATCCCCGGTACGCCCGGCACGAACATTCCAACTGCACCGAGCAGCATCACCAACAGCGCGAGGATGGCAAGTGCGTTCGAGTCCATACTTCGATTATAACACGCCGCTTTAGCAATGAATCGCGAAATTCGTTGCTTCAAAAAACGCAACCTGATGTATAATGTGGGTGTCGTTACCGTCGTTCTCGTTTTGTAAAAGGAGAAGAGCCTATGAAGAAAGCAGTGGTGGTCATTTTGCTGGTAATGTTGCTGTCCATCGCCGCCGTCACCATAGTGACCGCCGCGACCGTGAGCGGCGCCTCGCAGGCGATTTACGAGCAGCCCAGCTTGAGCGCAACCGCCGGCTACGCCGTGGGTCAGTCGGCTTTTCCTTCGTTCGCGAAATTAAGTTGCCACGAACACGCCGCGTCGACGAGTTCCAGCTCGAGTCCGAGCTACTAGCATTTTCTCTCGCAGTAACTAAAACCGCCGACGTCAGTCGGCGGTTTTTTTATTCATACGCGTCCATCGCGGAATCAAATACAGTTGTCTCGTTTTGATTAGTGTTGTCTCATAGAGGTCTTTGGTCGACGATGAGGAAGTAATGAAAGCTCGTGTTTTTCTGCTCATATTTTTTGCCGCGTGGTCATTCGCCGCTGCGAGTTGCGCCAACAACCAATCAGCCCCAAGCCCAACGCCGCCCCCGACCAAGTTTGCCAGACCATTCGGCACATCGCGCTCCATCAAAACAAATCCTTCACCCCCCTCGACCGAGACTGCGACGCCCGTACCCTCGCGAGCGCCCTCGTCTGACAGCCCCGCGCCTTTTGTCGATAATTTTTCCGCGCCGTGCCTGTTGACCGAAGAGGACACAGAGACGCGCGCGACCAAATGTGAGAATGGCTCATACTCGATTCGACTCAAGAGCGCGGATGAGGCGCATTGGGTATGGTATCCGGGAAAGACGTGGGACAATGCTGTAATCGAGGTGGACGCGAACGTGGTCTCCGGCACTGCATTCGTGGGCTATGGTCTTGCCTTTCATATCTCGCAATTGGGCGACAGCGCGACCATCTTTGACCTCACGCGCAACGGACGGTTTTCGCTCTACAATTATTCGCGCCCGATTTACACACTGCTGGTTGGCTCAACCGCTTCGTCTGCGATTCAACTCGACAACACCGCGAATCATTTGAAAGTGATCTTGCAAGGAAATCAGCTCGCGCTGTACGTGAACCATCAATGGCTCGATACGATCAGTAACAAATCTTTTTCACCCGGTCGCGTGGGGTTGTTTGTCGAAACGCGCGATCCGGATGCCAAGGTCGCTTTTTCAAATCTGAAAATCACGCCGCTCGAAAAGCCGCTCGCTCTGCCGGTTGCCCAGCCCACATTTTTGCCGACGCAAATCGTCCAACGATTTACGCCGCCGTCACTCCCCACAATTCCAGTTCTGCCGACCGTGCCAGTTGTTCAGCCCATCTTCACGCCTGCCACGCCCGTGCCGACCAGTACGCCCGAGTATCCATTGCCGCCCGGAAAAGGGGGTCTGGTTGTACACAATTACTACGGAAGTGAAGCGGTGTTCACCATTGCGAACCACCAATACAAGCTCGCGGGCAGCGGGGGTGAACAATTCCTGGCGCTCGATCCGGGGATCTATCCATGGACTTTTTTCATTGCAAGCCAGGTCCGCACCAATGGCTCGACCATTATTGAGAGTGGAAAATTAACACTGAAACAATTTCCAGAGCAGTGAGCAGCAATAAAGAGAACGCCTCCATCTTGGAGGCGTTGTCTTCGTGTCGGCAATCTGTATTGAAATCGTTCGCGTGCGCGGCGCAATTCTCCCTACGGCGGACTCCACCAATCGAATACGCCGTGACCGCCGTCCTTGTTGAGTTGCGTGAGAGTACGTTTATTCACATCGAACAAATAAATCCCACTCGTGTCAAAGAACGCGATAGACTTGCCATCGCGCGACCACGCGGGCCACGGACTGTCCGCGCCGATCTGAGTCAATTGCGTAAAGCGCGCGCCGTCGGCAGTGACCAACCACAAGTCCCATGGCAGCCCATTCGCATACGCGGGCTCGGCGAACGCGCACAACAGTTGTGGCTCACATTCTTTCGGCTGTAACAACGCTCCGGGCAGCTTGCGATTTGGCGGACCGGAGGCGACGAACAGAACAGATTGGCTGTCCGGCGAAAAACGCGGCGCGGCAATAGCGGCAAAGGCATCGTCACCCAAAAGCGGTTTCGCGTTTTGCCCATTGGCATCCGCGATCCACAGCCCGCTCGCAAACGTATCAAAGTTAAAACGCAAAAAGGCAATCCGCTTGCCGTCGCCGGACAGCACACCGGAGCGCGCTTCATCGACCACTCGTTGCGGCGCGCCCCCGTCGATGGACACGCGCTGAATTTCTGAATGCAGTCGATTCGGCGGCGCGGGAAATGAAGTGGTCACGTACACCGATTTGCCGTCAGGCGCGAACACCGGCCAATTGTACGAGGTTTTGTTGTCCGGCGCCTTGAGCAGCAACTTTTGATTTTTTCCATTCACCTCAATTAACTGGAGCGAATTTTCCGGCAGCCCTCGCGCGGTCAAGGCACTTTGTGTATAGACGATGCGATTGCCGTCGGGCGAGAACGCGGGCGCGTCGGCAAAAATATCGGCGGTGGGTGTGACCAGCGGGTGCGCGGCGGCGGGCAGTTCCTGCAGCCAGATGCTGCCGTCGCCCGGGGCAAATGCAAACCTGCCGCCTACACTACCGCTCGGCGCGGGTGAGCCGAATGGAGCGCGCGTTGCGTTCGTTGCGCGTGTGGGATTCGTCCCGCGCGTGGGCGCGAGCTCTAATGTCGGCGAGGGGCGCGCGGTCGCAACCGGCGAGGCGGGGGTGTTCGGTGACCCGCAGCCCATCAGCCCAAGACTTAGTAACA
>JBBSHK010000389.1:0-3654 GCA_038253185.1 Anaerolineae bacterium
CTGCGCCATATCGAGCAGCGCGGGATCGGTCAGATTATATTTTTCGATGATCGCCTCAAACGAACATTTTTTGCCGTGATGCCCCAACTCCACGCCGGTCGTGTCAAACGGAATCGCGCCCTCACTCTCGACCACCTGCGGGATTTCTTCACGCGGCACAAAAATAAATTCCGCGTTCGGGTCAACAAATTTTTTGATTAACCACGGGCAGGCGACCCGATCGACGTGCACATTGGCGCGGGTAACCCATTTCATAAAGAACCTCCATTGAATTGTCCCTACGCGCGATCACGATTGCTGCGCGTGCAGCACCGCGTACGCGACGCCCGCGACCATCGCGACAATTGCGACACGTGCTACATCCACATTCAGAAAAGTGATTGCGGCGAAAGCGAGCGCGGCGATGATGACGCTTGGCACGTCGGTGATCGCGCCGGGAATTAAATCGAGCGACACGACCAGAATCACGCCGACGACTGCCGCGCTCACGCCCGCGAGGAACGATTGCACCGCGCGGTTGTTTTGCAACTGCTCGATGTAGCGCACGCCCACGATGACGAAAACGAATGATGGCAGAAATACAAAGAACGTCGCGATGATCGCGCCGAGGATTCCGCCCGCAAGATAACCGACAAAGGTCGTGAACAACATAAAGGGTCCGGGCGTTGCGACGCTGATCGCGACGCCGTCCAGCAACTGGCTCGCAGTCAACCAGTGAAATTCATCCACCGCGCCGCGCTGCACGAACACCAACGACGCGTATGCGCCGCCAAAACTAAACAGTCCGGTTTTCAAAAAGAGCCACGCCATATCGAGCCAGCCCGCGTTCG
This sequence comes from Anaerolineae bacterium, assembly GCA_038253185.1. Classification (GTDB taxonomy): domain Bacteria; phylum Chloroflexota; class Anaerolineae; order UBA4142; family SHND01; genus JBBSHK01. Next base: position 831 of record JBBSHK010000389.1, read on the forward strand.
CTGCGGCGAAAATGCCCACGCTGCCGCCGAGGAGAATTGGCGTGAGCGCGAGCGTCGTCATCGGTGCGGCGCGCAATCGTGGCAGACCTTGGACGAGGAGAAAATAAATGAAGCCGGCGAGCAGCAGCACGATCAGAAAATCAATTCCGAAAAATTTCATCGCGACGATTGCGCCGACGAGCAGAGCACCGCCCAGCGCGTTTTTGATCGCGGCGCGACCGAGCTTGATAACTCCGGCGGCGATGACGCCGAGCACCGCGGGTTTCAAGACATACAGCACGTCATTCACTTGTGGCAGGTTACCATACGTCACATAGAGATAACTGAGCACCACCATCACAATCGCGCCGGGGATGATAAAGGTCAGTCCGGCGAGGATGCCGCCGAGCGCGCCGCGCTTTAAAGAGCCGACATAGATCGCGAGTTGCAGCGCTTCCGGTCCGGGCAGCATATGCGCGAACCCCATAATTTTTACAAAGCGATCTTTCGACAGCCAATGCCCGCGCTCGACCATCTGGTTGTACATCATCGTGATCTGCGCGACCGGACCGCCGACATTGATGAATCCGAGCAGCAGAAAATAAAGAAACACCTCGCGCGACGAGGGCATCGTTTCTGAACTCGCGTCGATTGCGCCTACTGCTTCCGCTTTGCTTGCCAAGTGGGTCCCTCTTTATTCGCACCGCGCGCGGCGCAACAGAATCAGGAAAATTTTCTCAGCTCTCACTGGCAACAATCTCTAATTCTTCGGGACGAAAAACCCAGCCCGCGTTTTCGCCGTGCGCGTGCAGCTTGCCATCAGGGCGCACCGCGATTTGTTGCTCATTCGGAATAAATACGACCGTGCCGAGGTCGCCTTCATTCACATAGGGCGAACCATTGACCGGAGGCGGAAAGACCGGTCGCCGCTTGAACCGTCCCAAATTTTTGAATTGCACGCGATCGCCTACTTGAAAGGTCATACGCCACTCCTTTTTATTATTCCACTACCAAGACAAATTGCACTCTCCACACAGCACATTTGAAAAGCGAAAGGCGTAACCCTTTCGCTTTTTCACGTGCCATTCGTTGAGCAGAGAATTTTTTACGGATTCACAGTGATCTTGCCGGTCATCGCAGGCTCGCCGCGCGAAAAGTACGCATAGATGCCGATTTCATTAAATTGGAAACTGAAACTCTGTCCCGAGCTGAGCGCCGTTGGTCCCGAATCAAAAATGCCTGAGGGTGAGCCGGGCACTCCGCTCGTCACAGTGTGTTTGACATCTGTCGCTTCGTTGTTTGTCCACTTGACGCGGGTGCCCACTTTGATGCTCAAGTCGTCGGGAATGAATTTGCTGCCCTCCATGCTGACGGTCGTATTGGCAGAACCCCGGGGCGTTGCCGTCACGAATTGTACAATTGGAGTGGGAGCAGGCAGTGTCTCGGTGGCGACAATCGTTTCCGAAGTAGGAGTTGGCGTCGGCACTTCGCGATACTTGACGGAGCCAGGGCACGGCACGGTCAGTTGCATTCCGGGTCTCAGTACGCGCCCATAGAGTCCATTGGCGGAACGCAGCAAGTTGATCGACGTACCATAATTCAACGCGATGCGAAATAAATTATCGCCGGGTACAACGGTGTAGGTTTGTGAGGGCGCGCAATTACGCGGCGGAATGAACACGGGCGCGGACGATCCGCACGGCACGAACAGCGACATCCCTGCATAGATCACATTCGGATCAAACACACCATTGACCGCGGCGAGATAGGTGTACGACACGCCATAGCGCAGCCCGATGCGAAATAGATTGTCGCCGTACTGCACGCGATACGCGCAGCCCGCCCAGGGGTTGGCAGAACGCGCGCCGTTCACCGGAATGCCGCCGCGCAATGGTGCTATGGGTTGCGACGGAGAGAGACCGTTACCCGCTGAGGTGATGCTGCTCACATCAAAGGCGTCGGGAGGCAGCACGAACGCGAAGGCCAGCGCGGCGATGAAAACGATAAAGACCAGCGTGGGCAATAAATTCAGACGAGTGCGCGGGAACAATGGTTTCATCGCGCCACCTCCTTCAGTTGCGCGAGCTCATTCAGCACGGACGCGATCGCCTCAAGCAACGATTCCTACTGTGCGCTGCGATGACTCGGAACTCATTATACAACGGCATTGTAAAAAAAATCAGCGGAGATGATTCATCTCCGCTGAAATCGTGATTGCTTCCGGTCAGGTTGCGAAGCAATTTGTGCCAGAGCAAATTCCGCACCGATTTAGGGTCCGTAGGGGCATACCCTTGTGGTTGCCCCACTGCACTGAATGATTCTGGAATCTGCTTTAAGGGAAAACGTTCACCGTGCCTTTCATTGCCGCGCCGTGGATCTTGCAAAAGTACGGGAAGCTTCCGGTGTTGTTGAAAGTAAGGTTGAAATTTTCACCCGCCTTGAACGAGTGCTGGTCGGGCTGAAGTGAACCGTCGAAACCGCCGGGGGTCGCCGTGCAGATACCTGCCGCGCAGGTGCCCTGCGTGATTGTATGTACCCCGGTATCAAAATTTCGCCACAGCACTCGCTGACCTTGATGGATGTTGATCGACGCGGGATGATAGGCGATGCCTTGGAGATCAACCGGAATTACGCCAAAGTCAGGTAACGGCGTCGCGAAAACTACCGGCGCTTTTTAGGGGCTGCCGCCCCCGCAAGTAATCACGAGACGCATTCCGACGAAAATCCAATTCGGATTCGCGAGGTGATTCGCCGCGGCGATCGACTGCCAGCTCACACCAAAGCGCGCGGCAATATTCAACAGCCAATCGCCCGGTCGCACGAAATAAACCGCGCAAACATTCGA
>JBBSHK010000390.1:0-3651 GCA_038253185.1 Anaerolineae bacterium
AGACCGAATAATTTTTTTCATCACAGTCGCTCGAATTCTCCTGTTAGCGCAAAGCCAATGGGACGCCTGTATACAGGCGTCCCATTGGCTTTGCGCTAACAGGAGAATTCGAGCGACTGTGATGAAAAAAATTATTCGGTCTTGCCGGGCTGATCCCACTTGGCGGTATATTCGTCCGCCGACAGTTTGAACCAGTCGGCGTTCATTTCGGTGTATTGCTTCCAATTATCCGGGACATCTTCTGCCGGGAAAATCGCCGTCACCGGACATTCCGGCACACACGCGCCGCAGTCAATGCAGGTATCGGGGTCGATGTACAACATGGTAACTTCCTCGAACTGTCCTTCATCTTTGCGGGGGTGGATACAATCAACCGGGCAAACGTTCACGCATGAAGCATCTTTCGTTCCAATACACGGCTCTGCAATTACAAATGCCATTTCGGTCCTCCTCCGAGAGGTTTCAACTCATTTCAAAAACCCGATTCCGCGCGAGAGAACGGCTCAGAATCACAAAGCGCAGCGCAACTTCTATCAAGAAATTTCATTTTTGAGATGAGTTGTTAATAATGCGACCACACGAATAGGATTAATGCCAGAGTGGTCAAAATATACGTCAAAATTTTCGCGCCGTCAAGTACTTACAAGTCTGTGCACTCAAAAGAGACTTTCGCCGAATGACCTGCCATATTTCTTCCGCGACCACACTTTTTATTAGAACGAAAGTTATGGTCGAGTGTTGCAGCCCGCTTTTGAACACGATTTGAGATTTGTCAGGGTGAATGTCCCCGCGCGTAATATCGTCGTCGGTGGGTCGTGCCTTCCGCGTTGACGCCCGCGCGAAAGTACAGTAATATATTTTCCGCACGAGTCCAGGTCATATGTCATCTGCTACCAAGGAACGCAGTCTCGGTATCGCTCAAATCATTGTCATCATTGTGGCGGTGGTCGCACTTTTTCTGGCGTGGGACTTTGGTCGAAGAATAGTCGATACCCTTTCGCTCGCCCAAGCCGAAGCGCGCACCGACCAGCAATTGCGTGACGCGCAAGACACCAACGTCAAGCTCAAAGACCTCAAGACGAGCATCAACACGGAGAGCTGGGTCGAGAAATACGTCCGCACCAACTGGCATTGGACGCGCGAAAATGAAACCATTTTCGTTCCGGCGGCTACGCCAATTCCCTCCCCAACACCCGTTCCGAAAATCCCTGCTCCGGCGACGCCTCCCCCGAAACCATTTTGGGAGGAATGGCTCGACGCCCTCTTTGGTCCCGCTCCATAGATACGGCTGTTGCAAAGTCAGTTGACAAGCGCTGAGAACGTCTCTACGTCATTTCGAGGAGCGGTTTTTGCGACGAGAAATCTCGATAGCTCATTCGGTCGAGATGTCTCACTCCGTTCGACATGACAAGAGAAATCGACTTTGCAACAGCCCTGCTCCATAGATGTTAAAAGTTAAAGGTTAAAAGTTAAAGGTTATAATGACTAATTCTACTAACTTTTCACTTTCAACTTTCAACCTTTAACCCCTTATGAAAATCCGCTCGGTCACTTGTTTCGTCAATGTCGATGAAACCCTCGGCGGCGAGGAGCTGCGCGTTGCCGGTGAGTTGGGCGCGGCGGCGCGCGAACTTTATCCTCAAGCCGGATTTCCTGTTCAGACGGTTCGCTTGGCGACGCAGCCTCTCAATGCCTTTATCAAAACGCGCGAACAACTCCTTCCCTTTGCGCGGGAGCTAGAGCGCGCGTGCTCGGCGCAAGGCTTGGATTTCAAAGGGTTGGGCGCCATCGAGGGAGCGGCGCGCGACAGCGATTTGAATTTGCTCGACGGAATAGTTGACGTGATCGGCGCGACCGAAAATGTTTTCGCGGCGGTGCAGGTTGCCACGCGCGTCGATGGCATCAATTTGCGCGCGGTGCACGCGACTGCGCGCGCGATGCGCGCGCTGGCGGACACATCCCCCGAAGGTATGGGGAATTTTCGTTTCGCCGCGCTCGCGAACGTGCCGGCAGGCGCGCCGTTTTTTCCCGCGGCGTTCGCCGGAAAAAGCAAACCGAGTTTTTCAATTGCCACCGAAGCCGCCGATCTCGCCGTACGCGCCTTCACCCAAACGGAGAATCTTGACCACGCGCGCACGCGGCTCGTGCGCGAACTGGAACGCGCGGGCGAGGCAATCGCGCGCGTATCACAGAAACTCGCGCGGCAATTTCGCTGGAAATTCAACGGCATTGATTTTACGCTCGCGCCCTATCACGAGCTTGAGGCGAGTCTGGGGACCGCGATGGAACGGCTCACCGGCAATCAGTTCGGCGAGCGCACCACTTTGTTTGCCGCGGCATTTGTGACCGACTGCCTCCGCCGCGCGAAATTTCCGCGTACGGGTTTCTCCGGCATATTTCTGCCGGTGCTCGAAGATGGTGTCGTGGCGGCGCGCTCGCATACACAGAATTTTTCGATTGACTCGCTGCTGCTCTATTCTGCCGTTTGCGGGACGGGTCTCGACAATATTCCGCTGCCGGCTGACGCCTCCGCGGATGCGCTCGCCGCGATCCTGCTCGACCTCGCGACGCTCGCGGTAAAACTGGACAAGCCCTTGACCGCGCGCTTGCTGCCGATTCCCAATACGCGTGCGGGCGATTCAACCCACTTTGATTTCCCGTGGTTCACCAACGCGCGCGTGATGGAAACGCGCGGCGCGCTGCGGCGTGATTGGGCAGACGCGAACGATTGGCTCGAATTCAAAAAATGATCCACCTTCAGGGGAAGCGAGTAGAAAAGATGATCACACTGGAAGATATTCGCGAAGCGCGTCGAACGATCACGGGGCTGGTGCATCGCGACGCCGTTGATGCCTGCGACCGCCATTGGCGCGCGTGCGGGCGTTGATCTCTATCTCAAATGTGAGAACCTGCAAAAGACCGGTTCCTTCAAACCGCGCGGGGCGCTGAACAAGCTAGCGCATTTGAGCGAAACTGAAAAAGCGCGCGGCGTCATCACAGTCTCGGCTGGCAATCACGCGCAAGGGGTCGCGTTTGCCTCTCGACGCGCCGGTGTGAAATGTCTCGTCGTGATGCCGGAAGACGCGCCGCAAGCCAAGCTCGATGCCACGCGCGGTTACGGCGCGGAGGTCGTACAATACGGTACTCACACCACGATGGCGAGTATGTTCGACAAGGCGGACGAGCTCCAGCGCGAGCACGGCCATGTCTTTGCGCATCCCTTCAACGATCCATTTGTCATCGCGGGACAGGCGACCATCGGGCTTGAAATTCTTCAAGGCTTGCCGGACGTCGATGCGGTCTTGGTGCCGATTGGCGGCGGCGGACTCATCAGTGGAATTGCGACGGCAATCAAGACAATTTCGCCGCGTACCAAAATTATTTGCGTCGAGTCGGCAACGGGTGCGGCGATGCAAGAGTCGCTCAAAGCGGGTCATGTGGTACGAATCCCGCGCGGCTATTCGATTGCCGACGGCATCGGCGCGCCGTTCGTGGGTGATTTGAATCTCGAAATCGCGCGCGAGTACGTGGATGAATTCGTCAGCGTGACCGACGCGGAAATCATTGACGCACTGAAGTGGATTTTGCAGCGCGCGAAATTATTGGTCGAAGGCGCGGGCGCGGCGTCGGTCGCGGCGCTGCTGTCCGGTC
>JBBSHK010000391.1:0-3648 GCA_038253185.1 Anaerolineae bacterium
AAATTCATTGTCAGCCCGACCTCGCGCGAACTTTTCGCGCGATTGTGGAAGGGGGACGCGATGCATTCTATCGCGGCGACATCGCGGAGAAAATTGTCGCGCACGCGCAGCAGACCGGCGGATTTTTTTCGCGTCAAGATTTTGCGAATCACACCTCGACGTGGGAGGAACCGATCTCGATTGACTATCGCGGCGCGACAATTTACGAATGTCCGCCCAATGGTCAAGGCATTGCCGCGCTCGAAGCGCTCGACATTGTGGAAGGATTCGATCTCGCGAGTTGGGGTCACAACAGCGCGGAATATTTGCATCGGCTGATTGAAGCGATGAAGCTCGCGTTCGCCGACGCGGGTCAATATGTTTGCGACCCGCAGCACGTGGATGCGCCGATTGAAGAGTTGTTGGACAAGCGCTATACGGCGTCGCGCCGGGCTGAGATCGATCTCGAACGCGCGAATCCTGACGCGCAGCCGGGCATTCCCACTTCGCACGATACGGTTTATCTCAGCGTGGTGGATCGCGAGCACAACGCGGTTTCGTTCATCAACAGTTTGTATATGGGTTTTGGCGCGGGCATTGTCGTTCCTGGCACCGGCATTTGTTTGCAAAATCGCGGCGCGAATTTTTCGCTCGACGCCGCTCATCCGAACGCCCTCACGCCGGGCAAGCGTCCGTATCACACGATCATTCCCGCGATGGCATTGCGCGAGGATGAGTTATGGATGAGCTTTGGCGTGATGGGCGGTTTTATGCAGCCGCAAGGACATTTGCAGGTCGTGTGCAATATGATCGATTTCGGAATGGACCCACAGCGCGCGCTCGACGCGCCGCGTTTTCAATGGATCGCTGCCGCGCAGGTCGCGTTGGAGCAGCAGATTGATTCGAATGTGCGCGGCGGGTTATCGAATAAAGGGCATGAGCTGGTGCCGGCGCCCGCGTACACTTTTGGCGGCGGACAAATTATCGCGGTCAATCAAGAAAACGGCGCGCTCGTCGGAGGTAGTGACCCGCGCAAAGATGGCTGCGCGATTGGGTGGTGAAATAATTTCGAATTGCGGATTTGAAATTGTAAATCACAAATCATGAACGAGGACACATGTCGGACAACAACAACGAACTGAGTGACGCTTCGATCCCTGAATTAGCGAAAACCAAAGTTGATTCGACGCGCGAGTTCAAGCCGCCAAAGCGTCTGATGACGATTCACGCTCACCCGGACGATCAAGAGTTCACGGTTGGCGGCACGATCGCGAAATGGACGCGGCAAGGCACCGAGGTGATTTGCGTTTGCATCACCAGCGGTGACTCGGGTTCAAATGAACGAACGCCGCGTGAGATGACAAAAGCAGAACTGGTGCGCATTCGCGAACAGGAACAGCGCGCCGCGTGTGAAGTGCTTGGCGTGAGAGAAACGATTTTTCTCCGCTACCCGGATGGAATGTTGACGCCGAGCATCGAACTGCGTCGCGATCTCACACGCCTCATTCGCAAATACAAACCCGACGCGTTACTGTGCGGCGATCCGACGGTTCGCTTTTACGGCAACAGCTATATGAATCATCCCGATCATCGTGTTGCCGCCGATGTCGCGTGCGACGCCGTGTTTCCTTCCGCCGGCACACGTTTGATTTTTCCTGAATTGTTGGACGAGGGCTATGAGCCGCACGAGGTGAGTCGCGTTTTTTTGCACGGCGCAGAAAAACCGGACGTGTGGGTGGATATTTCGGAAACGATTGAAACCAAAGTGCGCGCGCTCAAGCAGCATCCGAGCCAACTCGGCGATTGGGATCCAAATGACCGTATGCGTGAATGGGCGCGGGATGAGGGCAAAGAGCATGGACTTGAGTCGGCGGAAGCTTTCCGCGTCATTGTGTTGAAAGAAGAAAAAGCCGCGCAAGAACAAGTCCGCCAAGAACAGCCCGAATTCGCGGAAGCGGAGTTATAGTTGTTCATGGTTAGTTGCTCATGTTACGGATGTCATTTCGAACGAAGTGAGAAAGCTCGCTATGCCTAAACGAGATTTCTCGCAAAAACGGCTCGAAATGACAGAGAGCGTAAGATGAGTTAGTTATTAGTTCCTAGTCGTTTGTCGTTAGTCATCAGCAATGACTCTACTAATTGATCCCGAAGAACGCGAGATAAGAGAATTATTTCGCGCGGTCGCTTTCAAAAATCGCGAGGTGCTTGAAATCGGCTGCGGCGATGGGCGGCTGACTTTTCGTTACGCGGCGGTGACGCGCCGCGTCCACGCGTTCGACCAGTTCGATGATTTGGTGAAGCTCGCGCGACAGAATACTCCGACCGATCTGCGCGGCAAGATTCACTTTGGTAATGCCTCCGCCGAACAACTCCCCTACCCTGCCGAGCGATTTGACCTCGCGCTGCTGGCGTGGTCGCTCTGATGAGTGGAACATCAGAGCATGGTTCATGCTCTCCGCGAGTGCTATCGAGTGCTCAAACCGAATGGGACACTGATTGATCTCCGTCCGGCGCAGATTCACCGCCGCGTCGGAGTTGTGCAAAACGGGCGCTGGCGCGAACTTGAAACGATGAGCGAAACCTTTGAAGATGAGCGCGCGGCGGATCGCGCGATAGCTCACGTCGCGCGCGAAAAATTATTTCGTCGCACGCAACGCGCGCAATTTGAAATCAAACGGTATATGGATACGCTTCAAGATTTTCGCCAGTGGCTGGACGAGTTCATCGAGTTCACACGCCTGAATCATCGTCCAACGGTTTGGGAAAAAGTCGAGCGCGAGTTCGCGGGAAGAAAAGGAGACGCGCAGATCGTGGTGCGAGGACCATTGGTGCTGTCGGTGTTCCGAAAAATGTAGGTGCAATTCACGAATCGCCCCTACGCAATTTTGTTGATTGTTCCGCGACAATTTGCCGCGCCGCATTTGCATTTCTTGCGATCCGAGTGCCACGTGCTGATGTAATCAATAGTGATCTCTTCGTCCGGAAAAATATCGCGGCGCGCGAAAAAAAGAATGTGACCGCGAATGGTTTTCATAAACGCGTTCGGGTCACACGAATGATTGATGTACTGTGTGCCGTTGCCGCCGCGTGCTCCGTCGAGACTCCAGCGCGAATCCAGTTCAACGATGCGATGCTTGCGGCGATGCAAACGTTCCGCCACTTGCCGCGCGGAAATTTTTTCGCCGCTGTATTCGGCAATCTTGCGACGCCTGGGGAAAAATTGCGTCGCAAAGCAGCCCTTGCCGTCAATGGCAGATGGTCGGATGGCGAGACCGGGAGCGAGGGACACTGTTGGAAGTTACAAGTGAAAAGTTAAAGGTTAAAAGTTGGATGTTGGAAGTTGGATGTTGTGCAACTTTAACATTTAACTTTTTGCTTTCAACTTTTCACTTTAACGAATCAGCGCGGCTTCGAGCGCTTCATTCACATTACGCACGCCGATCAGCTCGATGTCGTTCGATTTATTTTTCGCGTTCGCGAGGGCATAAGGCACGAGCGCGCGTTTGAATCCGAGCTTGCTCGCTTCTTTCAAGCGTTTCTCGAATTGCGAAATCGTGCGCAGTTCCCCGCTCAAGCCGACTTCACCCATTACTGCCAAATCATCCGCCACCGGTTGATCGCGAAAGCTCGAGGCAATCGCGGCAGCGACCGACAAGTCTGCCGCCGGCT
>JBBSHK010000392.1:0-3646 GCA_038253185.1 Anaerolineae bacterium
AAGGCAGAAGGATGAAGGCGGAAGGATGAAATTTTTCCTACTTCATCCCTCATCCTTCATCCTTCCGAAGTAGCGGGGCCCGGACTCGAACCGGGGACCTTTGGGTTATGCATCCCACTTCGGCTTTCGCCGCTCCTGAGCGAATCAGGATTCGTGGTCTGGACTTTATCTTCACCCTCGACTCCGCAAAACGCTTTTGGTCTTGCGATACGTTAGGGTGCCTGCCATCAAGTCTCTACACCTTCGCAAATGACTTGGCATTCGCGCTTGGCTCGGTATTACCCCGCGAACGGCTTTACCGAATTTGACAGGTGATCACACGCCAGTTTCCCGACGTGCAGCCCATTGCAAGATTAACTCCCAAGCATTTCGATATTCAGCAGATTGCGGTTTCCGCTGGCGCTTGTCGGCTTCCACCATATGAATTTCACTGGCGTAGCTGATGAACACTTCGACCGGGAAAACATAGAATACGTTCAAGTCTTCCAAGAACGCCAGCGCAAAATCAAAATCCGAAAGCTTGTATGCATCTCGAATCATGAACCGCCGATTTGTTTTGGTTCGACGATTATCCGTGACGTAATTACCACGAACCGCATCGAACCACGCGCACTTGACTTGGACCTTGACCAGTATCCCGTTCACATCAAAGACCAGATCGTATGGATGCCGATCTCCGATGGGTTTGAGAACTCCCCAGCCGTGCTTCAAAGCGTGAAAGATAGCTGCCTGTTCGGCAACGTCCCCCCTCAGCTTTGTGTTCATGTTGTTAATCCTGCGGATTGAGCCCAACGAGCTGCCACTGCTCCACCCCGCAGCGTTCTGGTATTATAGCTGTTTTCAATCTCTCGTCAAATCACGCTTGACACTACGGAACTGTTACCGTATTCTTTCGTTTCAGCTCGAGGCGAAAAATTACTGCTTTCTACGCTCAGCACTTCGCGGAGGCGCGTCATGCAAAATTTGCTTTCATTCTTGCCCACACCTCTCTTCGGCGCCCTGATGATTCTGGTCGGTGCGGGGTTGAGTTTTGGTGGCGTTTATCTCGTCCACCACTTTGTACCGGCAGAAAAATTAAAGGACAATAACGACGTCGCCGGATTTATCTACTCGATGCTCGGAGTCATGTACGCGGTCTTGCTCGCGTTCATCGTCGTCGTCGTGTGGGAGCAATATCGCGATGTCGGGCAAGCTGTCGAGCAAGAGGCAGATACGTTGCAGAGTTTGGTGCGGCTCTCGCAGGGATTGCCGGACCCGACCGGTCAGTCCCTTCGGAATGAAGTCCGTCGGTACGCCGGTCTCGTGATCAATGTCGAATGGGACGCGATGGCGCGTGGTCGACCAAACGAACCCGCGGGGGGAACGCTCAATATTCTATGGCAGTCCGCGCGTGATATCAATCCACAAAATGAAAAAGAGAATATGTTGTACTCGCAAGTGCTCGATCGGCTGCAGGACCTGAACACGAGCAGACGATTGCGCCTGGTCGCAAGTCGCACCAACATTCCGGGTGTAATGTGGGTGTTATTGATCGTGGGCGGCATCATGACAGTGGGCTTTACTTTTTTCTTTGGCGCGACTCATGCCCGATTGCACGCGCTGATGACGGCGATGCTCGCCGCGAGCATCGCGTTTATCCTGTTTCTCATTCTATCGCTCGACGCGCCCTTCGCCGGTACTTTTCGAGTCTCGCCCGAGCCATTCGCTCGCGTAGTCAATCTGGTCGATTTTGCCAACAAGAAATAGCCGTTCGGGAAATAATGTGACGAAGGTCTGCAACTAGGAGAACCGATGTTTAAATCAGCCGATCGTTTGGAGGGGATGCGCGAGAGCGTGATCCGCGAGATGACGCGCATCGCGCTGAAACATAACGCGATCAATCTGGCGCAAGGGTTTCCCGATTTTTCGCCGCCGCCGGAAATTATTGAAGCGGCGCATCGCGCGCTCGACGCCGGACACAACCAGTACACCATTACGTGGGGCGTACCGGAATTGCGGAATGCGATCAGCGCCAAGATGAAACGATGGTACGGCTTGCACTACGATGCTGATGAACATATCTCCGTCACCTGCGGCGTGACCGAAGCGATTGTCGCGTCGCTGCTCGGCGTCGCGAATCCGGGCGATGAAGTCATCATCGTCGAACCATTCCACGAGAACTATATCCCCGCCGCGATGTTCGCGCAAGCGCAGCCGGTGTTCGTTACGCTTGAACCACCGCGTTTTGAACTGGACTATGACCGCTTGCGCCGCGCCTTTTCAGACAAGACCCGCGCGATTATTTTGAACACGCCGCACAATCCAACCGGTCGCGTTTTCTCGCGCGAGGAACTTGAAGGCGTCGCGAGTTTGTGTCAAGAATTCAATGTGATCGCGATCACCGACGAAATTTACGAGCACATTCTGTACGACGAGAGGCAGCACATTCCCATTGCGACGCTCGATGGGATGTACGATCGTACGATTACGATTGGTGGCTTGGGGAAAAGTTTCGCGGTGACCGGCTGGCGATTGGGTTACGCCTGCGCACCGGAGCCTTTCGCGACCGCGCTGCGTACGATTCGCGATTTCACCACGATCTGCGCGCCCGCGCCCTTGCAGTACGCCGCGGTCGCCGCGTTAGCGTTGCCCGATGCGTACTATCAAAAATTGAAACAGGATTACGCGGTGCGCCGCGCGCGGATGATGGGGATTCTGGAAGAAAATAAATTTCACGCGCAGCCGCCTGAAGGCGCGTATTACGTAATGGCGGATTTCGAGGCATGGAAGTATGACGGTGACGATTACAAATTCGCGCGCTATCTGACGGAAGAGGTCGGCGTCGCGGTCGTGCCGGGGTCAAGCTTTTACCACACCAAAGGTATGGGCAAGAATCAGGTGCGTTTCGCGTTCGCGAAAAAGATGGAGACGTTCGACGCGGCGGAACAGCGATTGAGAAACAGAAAATGATTGTAGGGGCAGGTCTCAGACCTGCCTATATTTTTATTCGCCTACGATTTCTTTAAAGCGCGGGTCGTCGCGAATGAAATCCAGATCGGGATCTTTCTTCGCCCATTCGCGGTCGAAGTCTTTATCGTGCGAGGCAAGTCGCAACGCCTCAATCGCCGCATCCACATTACCGCTGATGGATTCGAGTGCTGCGAGGTTGTACCAATCAGCATAAGGTATAAAGACGCGAGCCGCGGCAGCGTATTTTCTTGCTTCGGGCAAATCTCCACTTTGACGGTAAAAACCTGCAATGGTAAGCAAGTATTCCTTTTCTTGGGGTGACTGGGCTATGAGTTGCTCAATTACCTGCCGAGCATCTTCAATGCGTTTTTCAAGTCGTAAGAGAAATCCGAGATTATTCAGAATAGGTAAATCGATTGGGCTTATGGATAAACCACTTCGAAACGCTGTCTCAGCCTCTTTGTACTGATTTGCCCTGCCTAGCAGCAAGCCGAGAATATTGTAAGCGGTGGCGTCATTGGGATCGAGTTCAACCGCGCGCTGAAATTCGGCAATCGCCTGTTCGTAGTGTTGTTGCTTAGCATACACACTGCCGAGACCGTTGTGCGGGAGCGCATCCTTCGGGTCGAGTTCAACCGCGCGCTGGTATTCGGCAATCGCCTGTTCGTAGTGTTGTTGGGAGTAATACACATTGCCG
>JBBSHK010000393.1:0-3643 GCA_038253185.1 Anaerolineae bacterium
CGATGCTCTTCAGCCCATTCTGTCAAGCGCGCGCGAAATTCATCACGCGCCCGCGCGACCGCGCGCGCCTCACCCAATTTTAAGGTTGCGACCGGAAACTCGAAAATCTCCGTGTCCCAGGGCAGCACTGCCACGCTGCCCCATTCGGGATGCTCGCGCGACAAGGGTTGATAATCCGCCTCAAACATCTTCGACCATCCCCGTCTGGGTCACTCGTTCCGTGTGTGCGCGCACCGTGTACGCGGGTTGTGCCATCATGCGGAAATGCATCCGCGCCAGATATTCTCCAATGATCCCAAGCGCGAACAATTGTGCGCCGGAAAAAATCGCGATGATGCCAAAGAGAAAACGAAAGACCGACAGACTTTCGCCGGTCACAAAATAAAGTGCCACAATATAAATCAAAACGGCGATACCCACCAGTGTCAATAAAAAACCAATTAGGCTCGCCAGTCGCAGCGGCACCGCGCTGAAACTGGTGATCATATCAATCGCGTGACCGACCAGTCGGCGCAGACCGTAACCGGAACGTCCCGCGCGACGCGGATTTTGGCGCACCGCAACCGAGCCAAAGTTGCTCGTGCCCCACGTCAGCAGCACATCAATCGAGACGAAGGGGCTTGAATAATTTGCGAATGCCTCGCGCAGTTCGCTGCGAAACGCGCGGAACGCGCTGGCGCTCGACGCGTGTTCGACACCCATCGCGCTCTGTAGCGCCAGTCTCGTCAGGCGCGAGGCGAGATTCCGTCCCAAGCCGTGGGTTTGCAGTTGCGGCGTGCCATACACCACATCATAACCCTCTGCTAATTTCGCGAGCAGTCGAGGAATTTCATCGGGCGGGTTCTGCAAATCGTCGTCCAGCGTGACGATGAATTCATAGCGCGCCGCGCGAATTCCTGCCAGCAGCGCGTTGTGCTGACCATAGTTGCGCATCAGGTCAATGCCGCGCACCCATTCGTGATCGCGCGCGAGTCGCGTGATCGTGCCCCAACTGGCGTCGCGACTGCCATCATTCACCAGCACGACTTCGAACTGCGCGCAAGTTTTCGGCAGGACTTCGCCCAGCTTTGCGGTCAGCTCTGCGAGCGTCGCGGCGCTGTTGTAAACGGGAACGACGACCGAGACAATCATCAGGGGCTGACCGTAAAAGGAAATAGCGCGAACTCTTCCCCCGAACCATCCAGCAGCGAAATTACATCGCCCGCGTGATCCAACACCGCGAGCGCCAGCGAATAATTACCCGGCGGTAAATCCTTCGGCAGCGCGAGGGAATAATATTCTTTGAACGCTTCACCCGCGCGCCATTCACTTGTCGCGAGATTATTTACCACGGGCGCGAATGGCGCGGGCAGTACGCGTCCGCCGTGGTCGCGGTCGATCACGCGAAAGCGCAACGAGTAATCTTGCGGTGGCTTGTCACGCGCAAGCCACGCCAACGCGAAATCGAGCGTACTGCCCGCGCGCAGCGGCGCGTCGTTCTTGCTATAGCCCATCAATTGAAGCGCCTGAAAGTTTACCGGCGCGCGCTGTCGCAGAAAAATTTGATCCGCGAGCGATGTGTTCGCGCGCAAGACGCGAATCGCTCTCAACAGTTCGGGCGCTTCGAGCGCACCCTGTTCCGCCGCGCCGACCAGCGCGAGTTGAATCTGATACGCGCCGGGTGGCGTTCCGGGTGGGATGTAAACGCTGTGCAGGTCGGCGACGTATTCGTGCGCGCTCCAGCGCGAGGTCGGATAAAGCCCGCGCAGCGGCGGCTCGATATTCTGCCACACGTTTCTCCCAAACGCGTCGACCAAACGGACGCGCACGCGATAATCAATCTTCGGAGTTGCCGCCGCGCGCCAGTAAAGCGTGAGGCGCGCGGTTTGCCCCGGCTCGATCTCCACGGTCTCGCGCGCCGCGCCGGTATGCAATCCGAGTTTGAGACCGTAACCGACGAGTTCCAGTTCACCCAATTTTTCAGCGAGCTGGGTCGTGTTTGAAGCCGCTTGCCACGTTGGCTCGGTACTCACGCGCAATAGTGGACCGAGTGCATTGTAATGGTAATCTTCCGTCGGCGGTTGGTCGCCGGGCGTAATGTAAACGACCTGATGGTTTGCCAGATTTTGTTCGACTTGGTCAGTCACCGCTTCCGAGGAGATAAAGGCAGCGGCGGCTTGCAGGTCGGGGCGGCGTCCTTCGACCCGCTGCATATAGCGGATCGAATTCAGGTCGCTCCAGGTGCCGACGATCACCGCGTCGCGCTCGATCGGCAGATCAAAAATTTCGTTCCAGAGCTGGTACGTTCTAAAGTTCTGACTGAAATCGACGCGCGGCAAATTCGTAATGATGGCGCGCACGGGCAATAAGAGCAACGCGATCCAAACCAGCACGCGCGCGCTCGTCAAAAAATTCTTATTCGGTACGGAGCGCACCAGCCAGTCCGTTAGTCGCACCGCGCCGACTCCGCTCAGGATGGAAAGAATCATCACTGGCACGATCAAGTAGCGATCAATGTCGGCGGCGCGCGATGGAATCGTAATCAGAGTCACGAGGAGAGCCGTCAGCCCGAAGAGACTGCGCGTTGCCCAGTTGTCCACAACAGGCAGGTGCAAGCGCGACCATTTCACGAATCCGAGCAGCGCGAGTAAAATTCCAAAACCGGTGAACCATTCCCACAAAAAGCTGTGATAGATCACGTCGATGCGCGCGAGCCACATCGAGGGCGGCGCGACGAACTCACTGTTGCTGCTGGTCGAGAGACCCACAATGTAATTGACCAGCGAGGGCGTATCGTACACATAATTTGGCGCGGTGAACGCGCGCAGTGGGACATAGATGTAAATCAGCAGCGGCAATAGCACTGCCAACAGGCAACGAACAATCAGCGCAGGCGAGCGCACGATTTGCGCGCGGGTGAATAGCGCGAAGGCGAGAATGCCCGGCGCATAAAACACGCTGGAACGATGATGCACCAGCGCGAATCCGTAGAGCAGCGCGCACACTTCGAGCCGCACTCGTCCGGCGCGCCAGAGAAAGAGTGACAAGAAAACTGATGCCGCGAGAAACGCGGTGAGCGTGTCCACCTCGGCGACCGAGGCATAGCGCCACACTGCTTCGTTCGTCGCAAAGACCAGCGCGGCGAGCACACTCGCGGCACGATTGTGCGCAAGTTGCCGCGTGATGAAAAAGGTAAGCGCGGTGGCGGCGACTGCCCACAGCGTGGAAAATAAATTCATCCGAAACGCGACATCGCCGAGCGGGATCAGCGTAACCCAAATTTTTCCGAGGAGCAGATAGAGGGGGTATCCGGTCGAATGCGCGAGACTTAGCGAATAGGCGGCGTACTGATATTCCTCGCTGTTGTACATTCCACCGAGTGAGGGTTGCAACGTGCGCGAATACAACAGCGCGGCGATCGCGGCGACTCCAAACGCCAACATCCAGTCCCAAGATAAACGCGCCGAGACTCTAATCGGATCCGTGTTGCGCGCGAGGAGGGTCATATTTGGGTCAGCAAAGCGAGTGTCTGTCTGCATCAAGTTCTCACACCCACAGCCAACAAAACAAAACCCGCTTGCGCAGGTTTTGAGAAGTCACAACCGTGGTGAAATGCCCACGCGTACCATTGTCTGAGTTTGGTCTAGTTCAAACCGTGCCCACC
>JBBSHK010000394.1:0-3642 GCA_038253185.1 Anaerolineae bacterium
GGGCATCTTGTTTGGCGTGTACGGACTGGTGGCACTGCGCGGGTCGGCTATTGTGGCGGTGCATGGAGAGACGACCTTCGACCCCTTGAGAATTTTGACGCAGCGCGTGCCAGAGACCTTCGCCAACCTCGGCGGCATTTTGGTTGATCCGGCTGTGTGGAAAATTTTGTCCGAAGCGTTTGTGCTCGGCGCGCGCGAGTGGCTCGGCGGAGGGTTCGGTCTGATCCTGTTCACCGTGCTTGCGCTGACTCTGGGAAGCTTTGCGCTCTCGTACCGCGAAGAAACGGATCTGACTTCAGACAATAACTTGCGGTTGAGCGTGATTGGCGTGATGTGGGTTGTCCTCGCCGCCGCGCCCGTGTTTTTCATTATCGGACTTGAATTCACTTCGCGCACGCTGCTGTTTCCCATGGCAGGAATTTCGCTCGCGCTCGCGGGCGCGTTCGGTTGGGTCGTAACGCGATTCGAACACTGGCGAGTGTTGGTAACGCGCGTTTTGCTTTTGGTGATGGCATTCGCGATCGTGAGTGTGAGCCTGACCGCCTCGGGCATGGAGACGGTTTACCGCTTGCGCTCCGAACTTGACGCGCGGCAGGTCACAGCATTACGTCGTACCTTCACCGAATTACCTGACGCGCGAATTTGGTTCCTGCCGCTGTCGCTCGACGAGGCGAGTGTGAGTTCCTCTCAGCCGGACCTCACTTCGCTCGATCATTATCTCTACGGACTCTTTCAGATTTCTTGGGCGGCGGAACCGGCGCTGCGAATGGAGTATAGCTCAAATCAACTGAGGGTCGTTGACAAAGACTCGCACGCGAAAATTCGGATTCAGCAAATTTCATACGCGGCGGATGGCAGAGTCGAGGCAATCATGTTCGAGGGCGCTTCTCAAACGCAGCGGGTGCCTGTGGACAAATTGCTCGCGTTTACCTATCGCAGCAATCGCGTTGTTCTGTTGAACCCGCTGACATTTCGATCCGGCGATAAGGCGGTCGTGGTTGACCTGCCGTTGACTTTAACCTTTGCGCGCGGCGAGACAACGGTCAGACCATTCACGCTGACGTTGAGCGAACCGTGAGTAAGCGCAAATCATTTTTGCGCGGCGAAATTTATTCCGCGGCAGATGATTCGCAATTGTGGAAATTTTATTCCGCGCCGGGGATTTGTCGCAATACTTCGGCGGTGTCGAGGTAGAGACGCTCGCCGGTGAAGAGATTGTCGCGAACGGGAAAAATAATCGCGAGGCGAAAACGAATCCGAGTTGGATTCGCCGGTGCGGGCAGACCGAATAGCGAACCTTGCAGCGTACCGAAAACTTCGGACTCTTCTACAATCGCCGTATCCGCATCGGTGCGATGTAGCAGCGTCAAAGCGACATCGGGGATCGCTTCCCACAATCCGCGATAAAATTCGCGCGCGCCGTCTTTACCGCGCCAGGTCCTGCCACCGGGAACGAGAACGTATTCGCAATCGTCGTGCAGCGTCGAAATTAATTCTTCGAGTTGACGGCGATGCTCGGCGCGTGCGTGTTTGAGCCACAAGTTAAAATTGGCTTGGGCTTGTAGGTCAGCACTAGTACTCTTGAATGGACTCACTTTGCGCGCGGACGTTCTGCACCTCGATCTAAAACAAAGCCCACTTTATTGGAGTGGGCTTTTGATTGGAAGCGGTTGATCAGGCGGGGTTCGTGAGCAAGCCGCGGAAACTTTCGTCCTCTGCGTAAAGCTTGTCCCATTGCGCGAGCAGTTCATTCCGCATGGCTTGGAACTCTGATTGTTTTGCCTGAAAAATATCCTGCTTGGCGCGGAGCTCATCTTCTTTGGCGTGTAGTTCATCGCGCTTGGCGATCAATTCATCACGACGCGCGCGCAGCGCTTCGAGCTTTGCCCAGATCACGTCAAGATTAGCGCGGAGCGAGTCTCCCTCGGTAACCTGCGACCGCAGCCGTGAGACCTCGCGTCCAAAGGCGACGTCCCAATTGTCTTCAACAATAGCTGCTCGAGTCGAGTTATTCAATTCTTGCTCCTGCACAGTTGCTCCAATTCTTCCGGCGCCCCGGGCGCATATGATTTCGAATACGACCGCAGTATTCTATCAGCAATCCTGACGGAATTCAATACCCAAAAATGACTGATTGCTTTATGGAAAACAGCATTCCGGTGTCAGCACCCGCGCGACGAAATTTTTACCGCGATTCAATTGATTCATGTCCACGATGACGTGGTCGGCTTTTACACTGACAGAGTAGCGGTCGAGATTTGAAACGGTCGCGCCTTTCAGATAGCTATAGGTATCAATGTATTCGCCTGCGCGCGTAAACTTGCCGCCGGAGCAAGGGTCTTCAAAACGACCGAACGACGGCTGCCACTGCACCCAACAATCAGACAGTCCGATGTGAGTGCGCGCATCCAGAGCCAAAAATTGGTCTGCGGTGCGCACAATGAAAATGCGGACTTCGTGCCCATCGCGTAATGTAATCGCGCGCGGAGTAGGGGACTCACCGAACTTTGTCGTCGCGCCCAGATCAAACAACTCTGGTCGGTTTTCGGTCGCGTGAATAAAAATTATCGCGAATGCGCCAATCAATAACAAAATGCTCGCGACAAAAGCATACCCCAGAAATTTACGGCGCGATACGGGAGCTTTAAATTTCGGATCAATATTTTCCGATGAACTCGACATCTGCTTTCGCCCTCAAAAAATGTCAGGTCCAAAAAGTTAGTACGCGCCGCGGGCAGTGATAACGGAGGGGATCGTCTTGAGCAGAATCCAAATGTCCAACCACGGCGACCAGTTCTCGATGTAATAAATATCGAGCATCACCATTTCGTCAAAGCTCAACTCGCTACGTCCACTCACTTGCCACAACCCCGTTACTCCGGGCGAAACTTCGAGACGCTTTTTGTGCCAGTCCTCGTATCGTTCCACTTCGGTCGGAATCGGCGGACGTGGACCGACGAGGCTCATATCTCCGCGCAGCACATTCCAAAACTGTGGCAGTTCGTCGAGACTCAGTCGCCGCAGAATTTTTCCGATGGGGGTAAAGCGAGGATCGTTGCGGATCTTGAAGATCGGTCCACTGGCTTCATTCAGGTGAGTGAGATGAGGCACTTCTTCTTCCGCACCCACGCGCATCGTGCGGAACTTGTATGCCGTGAACAGCTTGCCGCTGCGCCCGACGCGGCACTGGCGAAAAATAATCGGACCAGCGGAAGTGGATTTGATTATCAAGGCAATTATGCCCATCAACGGTAGCACCAGCGCAAAGGACAACGCGGTCACAATCACATCCATCGCGCGCTTGACCGCGAACGCGCCGCCGCGAATGGTCACCTCCTTCACGCCGATCAGGGGGATGCCTCCGACGGCATCCACCGCAATCCGTGACAACGAGAGTTGAAACAGGTCGGGCACGATCTTGACGCGCGCGCCCGCGGCGTCAGAGATTTCCATCACGCGCGCGATCTTGTCGCGCGCGTGCCACGGCAGTGTAATAATGACTTCGTCGATGCGCTGTTCTTTCAGCACGCGCTCCAAGCGGTCAGTGCCGCCCAACAGGTGAAAAGGGCCCACCGTGTTTTTGCTCGGATTGTCGTCGATGAAACCGGCGATGCGATAACCCAAGCCAGGCTGCGCGAGCAC
>JBBSHK010000395.1:0-3636 GCA_038253185.1 Anaerolineae bacterium
CATTGGCTTGCTGAATCAAGTTGAAGTACAAGTCCGTCAGCAAGTCACCGATTATCGCGGCTCGAAAGACTTTAGAAGAGATTGGGTGCGGGAGATTTTCAAAGACAAGGTTTTAAAATTCGACAAGGACAATGAACGCGGCAAAGATGACGCACAATTCGATTATTTTGTTTCCACTAAAGATTGGTTCGCCTTCAACACGGTTTACGGCACAAGCGAAGAAAAAGCCTTTGTGCGTATGCTCGACAGGCAAATGTCAAAGCTGCGAGAGGAATATGAAGGGATTTATCTTGTCCGCAACGAAGGACATTTTGCGATTTATGACTTTTCGGAGGGACAACCCTTTCAGCCTGACTTCGTTCTGCTCCTTCGCGAGAAAAGCGGCGAACTGCTGACCTATCAATTGTTCATTGAGCCAAAAGGAAAACATCTTAAAGAACATGACCGCTGGAAGGAAACATTCCTGAAAGAAATCACAGAAGAGTTCAAGGATAAAACCTTAAAGTTTGAAGACAAGTCGTATCGCCTCATTGGTGTGCCCTTCTATAACAACGAGGATGAAAATAAGTTTAGGGAAAGTCTTGAGTCTGTGTTGAACTGATCAATCCAAGCGCGCCGCGCTTCTATCACGTTCGGCAGGCGATGCATTCATTCCTTTTTCGGTACGCTCGCGCTATCAGATTTCTTGACGGCTTGCTGAACTTTTTTCGCGACCCGGACGGTGCGAGCCGGTGGCTGCGTTGTGACGACAGCCGGACTCAGATGCTGAATCTCATTCACCGCGAGTAATTTTGCCTGCGTCCCTTCGACTTGCAGTCGCGTCAGCGAGCAGTTGCCGACCGTGTTGAGCCACCACTGCAATCTTTGCTCAGGGAAGTACCAAGCCAGCACAGAGCTAATGACACCCGAATGCGTGACGACTGCCAGACGTTGGTTTGGATACTTGGGCAGGATTTCTGTGAGCGCCGTCGACACGCGCCCCTGGATGGGCCAACGCATCGGCTTGCCGACATGCGCGTCGAGATAATCTTCGACCAAATCCAGCGCAGAGAGAATTTCATAAAAGGCAAGCGTCGGCACCTCCAGCCCTTCCAATTCGCGGATGCCATTTTGCAACGTCGGGCTTGTGCCAATGCTTGAGCCGATGATGTCCGCCGTTTCCCGGGTACGCCGCACCGGGCTGGAGTAGAGTCCATCGAGATGCTGTGCGGGTTGAGCCAGAAACTGCCCGGTCTGCGCCGCTTGCTCCTGTCCGAGCGGAGTCAAGGGCGCGTGTACGTAATCTCCGTTGACTTGTACCGCATTACCATGGCGAATCAGGACAAGTTCAGTAGCCATATATATTCCTGGATGAAGATTCAAATCAGCACACGCGAAATATTTTCAATCATCGAGTAATCAGGCGTTAGCCCGTCACGCGCCGCGCTTCGATTACGTTCGGCAGGCGATCGATTTTGTTAAGGATGCGCGTGAGTTGATTGGCGCCCGCGATTTCGAGCGTCGCCGTAATCACCGCGGTCTTGTCGCGCGCGGAGGAGGAACTTACCGCGCTCATATTTACGCCCTCATCCGCGACGATGCCCGAAATCTCGTGCATCAAGCCCGCGCGGTCGAAAACGTGTACTTGAATCTGAACGGGATAGACCGCGTCTTGTTTCGCATTACCCCACTTGAGCGCGAGCACCCGTTCCTTCTCCGTGTCGACGTCCAATATATTTTTGCAATCTTTGCGATGAATCGTCAGCCCGCGCCCGCGCGTGATGAATCCGACAATCTCATCGCCGGGCAATGGATCGCAGCAATGCGCGAGTCGCGTCAACAAATTTCCCACGCCGCCGATTTCGAGTCCCACGTCCGTTGGAGTGCGCGGGCGCGGAATTCCCTCACCCCCAACCCCTTTGCCGGTGGGTGATGGCAGAAGGGACGGGGGCGGCGGATTCTTTGCCTGTTCCGCTTCGAGCAACTTGATGCCAATCGATTGGATGCTGATGTCCTCGTGCCCGATCGCCTCGAACAATTCGTCCACCGTTCGGAAATTGAAAATATGCGCGATCTCTTCCAGATTTTTTTGCGCGAGTCCGAGCCGCCGCAATTCCTTTTCCAAAAGCTCGCGCCCCTCCGCCCGCGCGACCTCGCGCTCTTGCTTCTTGAACCACTGCCGAATTTTTTCGCGCGCGCGCGCGGTATTCACCAAACCCAGCGATGGGTTCAGCCAATCGCGCGAGGGTCCACCTTTTTTCGCAGTGAGAATTTCCACGCGGTCGCCGGTCTTGAGCCGGTAATCGAGCGCAACAATCTTGCCATTCACCTTCGCGCCGCGACAGCGATGCCCGACCTCGGTGTGAACGTGATAAGCAAAATCGATTGGCGTCGCGCCCGCCGCAAGCTCGATGATCTGACCTTTCGGTGTAAAGACATAGACCTGATCTTTGAAAATATCGCTCTTGAGTGAATCGACGAACGTGCGCGCGTCGGAAATTTCCGAGCGCCATTCCATCAACTGTCGCAGCCAATTAATTTTGTCCTCGAGGTTGGGATCGCGGCGCGCGCCGTGCTCTTTGTAGCGCCAGTGCGCGGCGATGCCGTATTCCGCGAGCTGGTGCATCTCGCGCGTGCGAATCTGGACTTCGAGCGCTTTGCCGCCGGGACCGATCAGCGCAGTGTGCAGCGAGCGATACAGATTTTCTTTGGGCTTGGCGATGTAATCGTCGAACTCGCCGGGAATCGGCGTCCACAGCGAATGCACCAGACCGAGCACGACGTAGCAATCTTTTTCCGACGGCACGATCACGCGTACCGCGCGAATATCATAGATGTGCGAAAAGTCGCGTCCCTTCGCCGCCATCTTTTTGTAAATGCTGTAGATGTGCTTCGGTCGCCCCGAGATTTCGGCGTGAATGTCCTCTTGCAGCAATCGTTCGCGCAAGATCGTGATCGCCTGCGTGATGTACGAATGCTGGTCGTCGCGATCGTCCGCGAGCTGCTGTTCGATTTCGTCGTACGCTTCGGGATCGAGATATTTGAGCGAAAGGTCTTCAAGCTCGCGACGGATGTGATAGATGCCGAGGCGGTTCGCCAGCGGCGCGAAAATTTCCATCGTCTCGCGCGCGATCTTTTTTTGCTTTTCGGGTTTGAGCGCATACAACGTTCGCATATTGTGCAGGCGGTCGGCGAGCTTGATCAGCACCACGCGAATATCGTCCGCCATCGCGAGGAACATTTTTCGCAGTGACTCGGCTTCCTCCTGCTCCATCCCGAGGCGCAACTGCGACAGCTTAGTCACGCCGTCCACGAGCTTCGCCACCTCGTCGCCAAATTCCTTTTCAATTGTTTCAAGCGTTACGCTCGTGTCTTCCGGCACGTCGTGCAAGAGTCCCGCGACGACAGACGGCTCGTCCATATACATATCCGCGAGAATTTTCGCGGTCTGCACGACGTGTCCGAGATACGGCTCGCCGCTTGCGCGCAATTGTCCCGCGTGCGCCGTGCGCGCGAGATTGTACGCGCGCAGGATGCGTTCGGTATCCGCTTCAGGATTGTACGAGCGAACGAGTTCGACCAGCAGTTCGATGTCCGTCATAAGAAACCTTGTCTTGCAATTGTACTCGCAGCGATTCTGTTTGTAAAGCAAAATGC
>JBBSHK010000396.1:0-3632 GCA_038253185.1 Anaerolineae bacterium
GAGGGACTCGCTGCGGTCGCGGGCGCGTTGGTTGCCGCAGGCGCGCCACCGCAGCCGGTAATCATCAAGACCGCGAGGACAAGCAAAATCGCGATCTGCCAGTATCTGACTTTCATGGATTCTTCTCCTCTTTGTTCAAACATCGTTTCGTAAGGTCGATCTAGAAAAAGATGGTGTGGATGTTTCACCTCCTATCCGATACTCAATCCTGCAAAACTTGCAGCAGCCGCTCACGATATTTTTTCTCGCGGTCCGGCAGCTCGGGCGCAACCTGCGCGCCTTCTTGGTAAAAATGTTCGAGCCCGCGACCACGCGCGGCTCCGCGCGCAGTATGCATATCAATCGCGTAATCCGGGATCTCCGGACGCGCGCCTTCATTCTCAACCGTATACTTCAGCCAATTGTACAGCTCGTCGCTGCTGCGGTCTTTTTGGCGCGTGCATAAATAACGGACAGCATGAATCGCAAACAGATTGCGGTCACCTTCGCCGCGATTAAAGCGGAGTGACATCTGCTCGAGGGTGCGAATCAAGAGCGGCGCCGGCAATTCGCCAAAACCAATGTCCTCGACCGAAATAATGCACAGGCGATCCCACAACTTGCGCTCGAGTTCAGGACTTGTTGCCAGCATCTCATACGCCAACAGCGCGGCGTTCTCGGTATTACCGCGCCGAATTTCTTTTTGCAGCGCGGAGATCACTTCGTCGGCAGGCAGGTCGTGAATCGTCCGCGCGCGCGTCCACGGGTCGAAAGTGGTAGTCATTGTGAAATCCTTGTTCACATCACGTTTTACGTTTTGCCCTTTTGCTTCCAGTTTTTCTCTTGGCACTTTCTATTTTGTCTCGACGCGCCGAACCGCGGCTCGCCGATTGTTCCTGCTCCTGATCCGCCAGCGCCAGCCCGTGCATCGCGCGCAGCGCGATTTGGATGGCATTCTGCTCGCCGCGTCGGTACGCCTCTTCGCCCCATTCGGGCTTGGTCTCGGTCGGCGTGCCGTCTGATGCAAAGATCGCGCCGGTGCGCCAGCCGCGATATTGCCCGACGACGAACAAGGTATCGCTCTCCATCTCGACAGCGATTACATGCGCTTCGCGCAGCAAATTGCTCTCCTCGCGCGGCGCATAAAAAGCGTCGCCGGCAGAACCGACTCCGATATGCACGAAAAGATTCAATTCCTTCGCTGCATCGACCAGACTTCGCACTACCTCAAACGTCGGCACCGCCGGAAAATAGGGCGGCAAGTACGCGTTGCCGGTACCGCCGAGGCGCACCGTGCCGGTCGAGATAATCACATCGCCGACAGTCATCCCCTCTTGCAGCACGCCACACGAGCCGACGCGAATAAAAGTGTCCGCGCCCATATGCGCGAGTTCTTCGATGGCAATCGCGACCGTGGGTCCGCCCATCCCCGTCGCGCACACTGTCATAAATACACCTTCGTAATTACCCGAGAACACGAGATAGCCGCGCGTGTCGGTGACCAGATGCGCGTCTTGCAAGTAGTCCGCAATTTTGCGCGCCCGCGCGTGATCGCCCGGCGTAAAAACGTAACGCGAGATTTCTTTCGGATCAGCACGAATATGAAATTCCATGGATTGCATATTCGCGCTAAAAAATGTACTTGACAAGGGGGGAGGCAGGGCTGGCGCAATGGCTCACGGAACGCAAAACGGAATTGGTCGACATACTCCAAATGAAAAAAGCGCGCACCCCCAGTGGCACGACTCTGAGTCGTGTGCTCGCTTCGATCATTTCCATTGAGCACTTGGAGCAACCGTTGAATACCTTCTTGCAACAACGCGTGACGTCCTGCCAAAAGCGTGGGCGCTTGTGTGACATCGTTGTGCTTGCCACCCGTGAGCACAAAATCCAAAAGGTTGCCGAGGGCATCCACAATCAGGTGAATCTTGGTGCTGAAACCACCTTTACTGCTGTCAGCACAACCGAGAACAGATTTAAGGATCATTAAGGGTAATGAGGTAGGGGCGATGCCTTGCCCCTCGGTGCCTCGGGGTCTGAGGGATACTCGCCCTGTGCCAGTGGGGCAACCACAAGCAGTTGGGGCAACCACAAGGGTATGCCCCTACAAATCCGCGTGGAATTTGCTCTAGTTGCGACCCGCTGCGCGTCCGTGCTAGAATCAGATTTGTGCGGTCATTGTTCGCCACCTCCCTTTTCGCACGGCTCCTCATCAGTATCGTCGCGCTGGTGCTCGCGGCGATCCTGCTCGTCAGCGCGGCAGCAATCTATTTATTACCGACGACGGCTGTGGACGCCAAAGTCGTCGCGATATTTTTGGCGCTCGCCGTTTTGATTTTGATCGCCGTCGCGCTCGACGTTTATTTTCTCGCGCGTTATATCACCAACCCGCTCACCGAACTCGCGCAGGCGACGCGCGCCATCGCTGCGGGACAATTGGATTTGCCGCTCACCATCAATCGGCGCGACGAGATCGGCGCGCTCGCCGACGACTTGCGCGCGATGCAAAAAGAACTGGTAGCGTCGCGCCGCGCGCTCGAAGCCGAGAACGCACGTTACGCCGAACTCAACGAATTGAAGGAACGACTGCTCGCCAATGTGCCGCACGAAATCAAAACGCCGCTCTCCGCGATTGCTGCCTCGCTCGAAATTTTGCAAGATGCCGGCGCGCAATTGCCGCTCGAGGACCGCGCGCGCTTGCTCGAATCCATTCAGCGCTCCGTCGTAAGATTGCAATATCTGATTGACAATATGCTGGACGCCGCGAGCATTCAAGCCGGACAGTTTCGCGTCCACTTGCAGGCGACGCCCTTCGCGCCGATGGTCGAGGATGCGCGCCTGTTCATACAGCCGCTGCTCGATCAGAACCGGCAAACGCTGCAAGTGCGCGATGCTTCGGACGGCGCGTTGGTGCAAGCCGATCCAGCGCGCATTACGCAGGTGTTTACTAATCTGTTGTCGAACGCGTGCAAGTACGGACAGCGCGGCGAAGCTATTCTGCTGGAAGCTCTGCGTGAGACAAAGGTCTTGCGCGTGTGCGTCGCGTATCCCAGCGCGAGGATTCCATCCGAGGAGCAGAACCAGATTTTTGAACGCTTTACGCGCGGCGCGAGCGCGTTGGGTGTGCCGGGCGCGGGGCTAGGTCTCGGCATTGCCAAGATGATTGTCGAACTGCACGGCGGCGAGATTGGCTTGCCGAAAACAGATGGTAATCGATTTGAGCTCGCGTTTACCCTGCCGCTGGTGCCTGAGGGCGAAAATGAAAATCCTCGTCGTTGACGATGACGCGGAACTGCAAAGCATACTGACGCTCGCGCTCGCGCGCGCCGGATTTCAAGTGACTACTGCGTCGGACGGCGACGAAGCGCTGAAACAATGGCAAAGTACGCAGCCAAATTTGATCGTGCTCGACCTCAGTATGCCGCATCGCTCGGGCTTGAACGTTTTAGAGCAGGTGCGAAAAGCATCAAGCATTCCGATCATCGTCCTGACGGTGCGCGACAATGAGGAGGAC
Source organism: Anaerolineae bacterium (assembly GCA_038253185.1). Classification (GTDB taxonomy): domain Bacteria; phylum Chloroflexota; class Anaerolineae; order UBA4142; family SHND01; genus JBBSHK01. The sequence continues at coordinate 3,494 of JBBSHK010000396.1, forward strand.
ATCGTGCGCGCGTTTGAACTCGGCGCGGATGATTACGTGACGAAACCATATTCGCCGCGCCAGTTGATCGCGCGCATTCAAGCCAGGCTGCGCCGCGCGGGCGCGCAAGAACACGCGACGGTCACGGTGGGAGACGCGC
>JBBSHK010000397.1:0-3619 GCA_038253185.1 Anaerolineae bacterium
GAACCGTAGGCGGCTTTTGTGCGCGAAAACATTCGCGTCCGTCCACACTGAAAATCGCCTCGGCGCTTTTCCATTCGACAGAGTAGTCGTGCCACCCTGTCATATCGACTTCGGTCAGCACGCGCTCCGCCGCACCCAATCGCGTCTCCGCAACGGCAAAGAGCAATTGGCTCGCGCCCGGAATGCGAAACAAGAAATTTCCGACTGCCATCGTGATGCGGTCGGCGCTTCCACCGTTCAAGAACGCCGCTTTCCAACCGCTGCCCTCGACGCCGCGCGCGAACGCCATATCGCTGTGCGGCGAGGCATAAAAAAACCACAGCGCGTTCGGCGGCGCGGCGACATTGCCAACCCAGTCAAACGGATCATTCCAGAAACCAAAACCGGCCGTGCCCGCCAATTCCCCCGCGCGGTGGCTGAAGCGCGCGCGCACGTGCAGTGTCAGGGGCGGGGTCCATAATAAATTCCAGCGCGGCGCGGTGCGATGATCGTCGATCTCTGCATCCGATAATTTTCCCTCCTCCGCGCCATCTACCACCAACCGCGCCACACCCGGCTCGCGCTCGATCTCAGCGCGACCAATGACAAAGCGCACCCAGTGCGGGTTGAATCCATTCTCAAATCGATCTTCTATTACGCGTCGCACGCTTTAATTCCGAAATCTGCAATCTGGAATTATTCCGTCCATTTCTGCAACAGCTTGAGCAGTTCACTATCCATCCGCGAGTTCGCGACCACCTCGTCGCAGCCCAACTCGCGCGCGCGTTTGAATGCCGCAACATTCATATGACTGCCGAAAGCGAACACTTTGACGCCCGCGTTGTGCGCCGCCGTCGCGAGTCGCTCCCACGCATTGCCCGTTCGATCGAACGTGAGCACAACGAACTGTGGATTTTTCTGCGCGAGCACAGATTCAAAATCCGCGCTGGCATTCGCACTCGCGACCTGATAGCCGAGGCTGCGCGCCGCGTCCTCGATGCGCGTGCTGAACATCAAATCGGGAACGAACAAGAGAATAGTTTTCATCGACGGAGGACCTAATCACTGACCCTCAAAATAATTTTGCCGAACTGTTCATTCTTCGCAAGCCGCTCGTGTGCCTCGCGGGCTTTCTCCAACGGCAGCACGATGTCGACGACCGGCTTGAGCTCACGGCGGAAAACGAGTTTCATCACATCGATGAACTCGCCCCGGTTCGACATCGTCGTGCCGATGATGTCAATTTGCTTCCAGAAAATCTGGCGGATTTCTTCTTGCGGATTCGGTCCCGAGGTCGCGCCGTAGGTAATCAGCCGTCCGCCCTTTCGCAGCGCGCGAATTGATTTGAGCCAGGTCGCTTCGCCGACCGAATCGACCACCACATCGACGCCGCGCTTGTTCGTACGCCGCCACGCTTCCTTTTCCCATTCCTGCGTGGCGTAATTAATGGTCTCGTCCGCGCCCAACTCGCGCGCCCGCGCCAACTTTTCATCACTGTGCGACGTGGCGAAAACACGCGCGCCCGCGTGTTTCGCGACCTGAATCGCCGCGCTGGAGACGCCGCTGCCCGCGCCGAGAATCAGAACATCTTCGCCGGCGCGCAATCGACCGCGCGTGATGAGCGCGCGCCACGCCGTTTGAAACGCCAGCGGCGCGGCAGCCGCCTCTTCAAAAGAAAAATCGTCGGGAATCGCGATCACGTTACGCGCGGGCACGCACGTAAATTCCGCATAGCCGCCGGGCAGATGCTCGCCAAAAATTTTGAAGTTGGTGCACAGACTGTGCTCGCCGCGCTGACAAAATTCGCAAGTGCCATCCCACCAACCAGGATTGATGGCGACGCGCTGCCCCACGCGCCAGCCCTCCACCTCCGCGCCGACCCGAGCTATCACGCCCGCGACATCCGAACCGAGCACAAAAGGCATCGACAATTTTAGCCCCGGTAAACCCTCGCGCACAAAGATGTCGAGACGATTCAGCGCAACCGCCCTGACGTTGATCAAGACCTCATCGCGCGCCGGTTCCGGCTGGGGCAAATCTGCCTCAACCAATTTCTCAACCCCGCCGTGCTCATAGATAGCTATGGCTCGCATCGTTCAACCCCTCTCAACACGAATCTCGTCGCGGCGGAAAATTCTTCGCGATCGGTGCGACTGCTCGCGCTAAAATTCCGTCTCTCTGTTTTCGCCGCCGACCACAGGCCAGCGCACCTCGCGACCCAACGGTTCCAGAGTTTGGGCATTGAGATCAACGATGTGCGAGCGGTCCCAGGTAAAACTTCGTTCGGGCGACTCGCGATTCGTCGGCAGCTTGAGCCTGACCGCGTGACCCTTGCTACCCGGCAGCGACGCCGCGGATGCATCGAGAGATAAAGTTTCGGCTTGCACGATCGCGCGCGTCAGCCAGCGTCCATCCCCGCGATAAACGAGCCATAAGACTTGGGAGTGATTCGGCGACGCGCTGCCCTCCTGAGTCACACATAGAAATTCGGGCACGCCGTCACCATCGAGGTCGGTCGTGATCGAGTTGGTCGGCTGAAAGCCCAGCGTCGCGAGTGTCGCAAAAGTTGTCGCCGTTTGGGTCGCGGCGTCGGGGTGCGCATTGAGAAAAGCCGCGACGATCTCGCCCTTGTAAAAAATATCGGTCGCACTCGCGGGCAAGTCGAGGTCGCGCGCAGTCCCCTCATACAATTCCTTGTAGAGGTCCAACGCATTTGGCAGCGCCGCCCACGCGCGAACGGCGTGATCACCATCGCTAAAATTTTTCACAAAGGCATCAGCAAGTCGCGCCAGTGTGCCGCCACTTTTTCCCGCGTCGGCGAGCGCGGCTTTCGCTTCGTCGTCGCGCCCGAGCAGCGCGAGCAGCTCGCCCTGACGAAATCGCGCAAAAGCGCGCCACGCCGGTTTCGGCTCCGTGCCTTCATTCTCGTTCAGGGTCTTGTCGTTCCACGCACGCGCAAATTGGTCCACCGCCTTTTCCCAATAACCGCGACGAAATAATTCTTCCGCCACATTCAACTGCTGTCGAACGGTTTGGGGTGGATCGATCGCGTCGGTCTGTTTTACAAATTGATCCCGATCGGTGTCGTATGCCCAAAGCTCGGTTGCGCGCGGATGGGCGAGCAGTTTGTGATCGAAAATACCAAAACTCGGATACGACAATTTGATGTCCTGTCCTTTGCCCGTTGGAACAAATTCAAAAGTCGATTCACCTGCCCAATTGATCAGGTCTGCGCGAAAAATTGTTTTCAGATCGTGCTCGTCCGGCGACCAGCGCATCACATTTAAACGGGTCGTCAAGGCGCTTGCTCCCGCCATTTCGTACGTGAACACCGCTTCGCCGATGTCGTCACCGGTCACGTCGATGCCACTGACCGCGCCAGCGGAAAAATTGCTGCCCGCCGAATCCATTCCGCCGAGCAGTTGCTTGGACGGGAGCACGTCGTAAGTTTGTCCGAGACGGTGCACCGCGACAATGGGCAAGCCCATCAACTTTTGCATGCTGATCAACACCAGGTCTTCACTGCCGCCTTCGCTGTCGCGTAAATGAATCGCCGCGACCTGCGGACGAACTTCGCGCGACAGATTCTGAATTTGTCCAAGCGCGGATTGGAGCAGTGCCAGGGCTCTCTGGGTTACGA
>JBBSHK010000398.1:0-3615 GCA_038253185.1 Anaerolineae bacterium
CGAGATAATTCATGCGCCACCGTAATTCATTCAGCCCGCGGTGGAGCGCTGCCGCGGGAAGCGTGAAAGTGTATTCGTTCCAGCCCGGTTGCAATCCCTGCCGTCGAATCATCTGGTCGTTGGCAATCAGTTCGAGCGTCTGCGGGTGACCGGCATAATCGAACGGCAGCGCGCGGACGGTTAGCACTTGATCGCGCGGGTCTGTCAACGGAATGAAAACACGCGCGTCTTGAGTCGTCGCCCAACTCGCGCTGGCGTCTGCGACTGGCGTCGCCGTGGTCCAACCTTCCGCCTGATACAACTGCGCCGCATCGCTGCCGAAATCGATTTCGAGTTTATCCGTTGGCACGGACTGATTTACTCTGAACGCGATGCTGCCATCTTCGTACTCGAAACGCTTTCCGAGCGGAAAAACTTTTTGCACATAGTCGAGTACGCGTTCGCGCGTGTCGCTGTAGGGCGGTCGATTCGCGACTGCTTGCCCGATTACCATGTAACGCAAGTTGAAGAAACGTACGAATTCGGTCACCAGCGCGCGATCGCGTTCGAGCGCGGCATCGTCGAGGTCCTTGTACGTTTCGAGCGCGATGAGCGAGCGCAGGATCGGCGCGCGCGAAAAATATTCAAACAAGAATGGCGGATTGCGCTGCAACTGTCCGGTCAACAGAAAGCTCCGGGTCGCACTTTGATAGTATTGCGTGCGCGTGTCCTCCGCGCCGACCTGTCCGAATGAATTGCGCCAGCCGAGCGGGAGCGAGAGCACAAGCGAATCCTCGGAGCCGCGCACGCGTTCGTATGCGCCCGGGATGCGAGCGTCGGTGAGCGGCAGCGGCACGGCGAGATGCTCGAATAGAAGAATGCCAGACAACAGACAACAGACAGCAGATGCCATCAGCTTGCTTGTCGCATTGGACTTTATTCGAATTTTCGACAACAGCCACCACGCGGCATACGCGATCAAGACCGCGAGACCGAGAGTGACCAGAATGCTGTAGCGATTCGGTACGCGATTCTCTTTGAGCAGCGGCACATAGTGGAGCGCGAGAAACGGGAGTGGCACGGTCGTCACCAACCCATCGAGATCGAATTCCGAAACGCCGTTGATATGCAACAGAGGTCCGAGCGCGAGAACCGCAAACCCGAGCACGACCGTGATCCACAACTTGTTTCGTCGCGCGAATCGAATGGCGGCGATGAGCGCCAGCAGGGCAGTGGCGTAACCGACGAAAAATGTATTGACATCGCTAAAGCGCGAGACACCTTGACGCACCCGGTCCAGTTCCGTTTCCCAACCGCGATTTAGCGGATGCAAACTCGTCGGGGCAAAAAATCCGTTCAGGTCCACGAGCAATTTTTCCGCATGACCGTACCCCGGCAGCGAATACCCGCTGGCGAAGAGTTCGCGCAGGGTTGGAAGGAGCAGTGGCGCGAACAGCACCGTCGCGGTGGCGCCGAGGAGCGCGAGCCGCCGCAGCGTTGACCGATTCAACAGACGCCACTCGAAGACGAGAATCACGAGCGACAAGAGCGCGAGCAGCACGCCATCGGTGGTCTCGGTGTAGAGCGCGAATGCGGCGAACAGTCCGGCGAGCAGCGCATTCTTCAATTGCGGATTGAGCAGCGTCTTGAAAAGAAAGAGCAGATAAAACGGGAGCCATTCGCTTGCGACGATGTTGTAATGACCGAGCGAAACGTACACAAAGCGGTTCGAGGTGAAAGCGAACGCGATTCCGGCGATGAACGCGGCGAGTGGTTGAAGCGACGCATCTGTCCTCAGCGCGCCGAGTCGCTCGCCGTATTTTTCCGTCCAGACTCTCAGCGAGACGCGCACGAGATACAGCGCGAACAGGTACATACCGAACGCGGAAACGATGAACGAAAACAGAACGGTCGCATTCACGGCAGGAATCAAGCCGAATGCGAATTGGAGTGGGAGGGCGAGCAGGACGTGCAGCAGGGTGTAAGCGTAGAGCACGAGCGAGGCGCCGAGCGGATAGAACAAGTAGTTGGTGAAAAACGGGTTGGTGCCTTTGTCGAACAGCGCAAATTTGAACCACCAATTGTTCCAGACATAACCGTACTCGTCCATCGACCACGTCGCGGTGCCGGGCACGTGATCGCCGATTTGCGCGACCAGAGGCCAGGTTACCGCGAGGGTGATTAAAAAGTAAAGTGCCAGAACAACAAGATGTGCTCGCCGCATAGCTCGTTTACTATTTTTCCGCAGTGACGCCGACGGGAATATTTAATTCGATGGAAGTCGAATTAGTTTCACGCCCCGCGACAAGCGCGGGAGCTTCGGGGTTGGAATAAATTCCAGCGACGAGGTGATAGGTACCCGGCGCCAGGTCGCCGGGCAAGTCCAGTGTATATTCGTCGCGAACCATTTCGCCGATTTTCCAGCGGTCGGTGGGATACATTCCGTTCCACGGCGGGCGGTCGGACTGGAGTCGCACGATACCATTTTCATCCACCAGATGCAAAAAGACCGTGTACGATGTATCCAACTGACGGTTTGTTTGCCAGAACAAGCTGACCGTCAACGGGCTATTGCGCCGCGTAACAAAAGCTGCGCGCTCCATCACACCCGCCGAACCCGACAATCCAAATCCGAGCAATTGCATTCCATTCTCAAACTGTGCAATCTGCGTGTGAGGAATATTGCCAGCGGCGAAATCGCCCCCGCGCAACGGACCGATGGTCAGCGTGTGCGGTTCGTCGCGATTCGTCGTGTTATTCGTCGGATCGTAGGGATACCACGCGAGTTGGAAATTGTAAAGACCGCGCGGCGCGTCGGCGGGCATCGGAATGTCCCACACATCGCGATAATATTCTCCGGACTTCCAGAAATAGGTGGGGTAATAATCGCTCACTGGCAGACGTGACCACGTGCCGTGCATCTGCCCCCGAATGTCATCCAGTTCCAACTCGGACGTGAATTGTGAATTCACCGGCGCGGTCACTTGATAGTACAGCGCAAGGCGAACCCATTCACCGGAACGCATTGACTCGGGCTTGAGGTCGTAACCTAGCACGCTGATCGAATCGGTCAACGGCACGTTGAGCGTGTGCGTCGGCGTTGGCGGGGTGGTCAGCGGCAACGGAACGGCTTGGACGGTGCGCACGGCTGAAATTGTTTTATCCTCGGGCGTGAACTGGACATAGTAGAAAGGTCGCGCCAGGTTGTGAGCCGAAACCAAAATTTTCCCAAATTGGGGGCGCACGGGCGATTCGTGAATCAATAGCAAGTCGGGTCGCTCCCCCTCGACCAATTGAAAATAACGCAGCGGGGTCGCAATTTCCCACGGCGCGATCACTACCGCGTTCGGCGCGAGATTATCGGACAAGACCGAACGCGCCCAGACGTCATACCGGGTGTCATTACTTTCATCCAGCCGCGCATAGTTTGACCAGAGCGACGTGAGTGGCAAGAGCGCGAGCAACGCGATCGCCACGCCGCGCGCCAAAGGTCTGGCGCGGAATCCTTCGATCAAAGCGCCCGCCGCCGCGGCGACAAACGTCGCGAGCACCAGGTACGCGCCGCTAAAATAAAATTGCGTGGACTCGCCGCGGAGCAAGACCGAGATCGCCGAAACGCCGAGCGCGGCGGCGAGC
>JBBSHK010000399.1:0-3598 GCA_038253185.1 Anaerolineae bacterium
AGACCGGGACAATAAGCGGTGCGCGCGTTTGATAATAGCGCAACAAGATCGAATCGATGACGCTGGAAGTGAGAAACGGTTGGTCCGCATTCACAAAAATCGCGGCGGCTGAATTCGCGCGCACCGCTTGCAACCCCGCGCGCACGCTGGTCGCGCGGCCCTGCGCCCAATCGGGATTGAACACAATTTTTCCCTCAGTTCCATCCAGTTCCTTCTCGACCCGCTCCGCTTCTCTCCCGACGACCACAATAATTTGCGCGACACCCGAACGACTCACCACTTCGACCGTATGCCGCACGAGCGTTGAATCACCCCACGGCAACAGTTGTTTCAATGGTCCTTGCATCCGCGTCGAACCGCCCGCAGCGAGAATGACTGCGCTCACGCGCTGGTGCAATTCCGCCACCGGCATCGCCGCATTTTTCACGCTGCCAACTGCGATTGCTAAAATCGTATCCGATTTTAGCAATCGCGACGCAATCTCGCGCGCGACCAGAAATTGCGCGACGTTGTGAACTTTGTTAATGAGCGGAATCACGCGCGCATTTGGCGGACGATTTTTCAGTCCGCCCTGCGCGTGCGCGAGCACATCTGCGATCATTTCCGGCTCAACCGTCGCGCCGAGTTGAACCTTCGCCAATTGCGCCACGCGTTCGGCGCGATGAATATGCTCATCGTCAAGCGCCAGTCCCACCGCGTCGATGCCAACCACCGGCACGAGCAGCGTGGTCGAATTGGGAATCACCGGCTCGTGTTCTCCCGGCGCTTTGAACGGGCGCATCCGCGAACCATCGGCTTCGGTCACCACAACATCTACTTCATCCAGCGCGATGATTTCATCGATCAACGACGGCTCGACCCCGAACGCCTTACCCTCTTCAGTCGTTGTTCCAATCACGAGTACGTGTGAATGTTCACGCAGCGCGTTTCGCACATCGCGAATCGCCTGCTCGCGATTTTCTGCAAAAATATGAAACGGCGCGAGTTTAATCTGCGCAGCAAAAATTCGCGTGGTTGTCGTCGTGACCACGCGTTTGTTCTCTTCGACCAATTCCTCCGCGAGCCGAAACATCGCGGTCGTCTTGCCGCCGCCGCCGATGAGCGAGACAACATCCTTGTCTTTGATACCGAATGCGGAAGAGAGCAGCATCGTTTCTTTTGAGCAAGTTACAGGTTACAAGTTGAAAGTTAAAAGTTTTCTTGCCCGAGCTTCAACTTGTAACCTTCAACACTCAACCAACTCATCACCGCTTCGAGCGCGCCGCCGCCGATTGCCAATGCCTTGTCGCTGATAGTGAAACAATTTTCCCGATTCGCGCGCGGATCGACATCGCCGATTTTCAAACCCGCGCGTACTTGCAAGCCATCGTGCACCAGCCCGCGCAGAATCCCATCGAACGGCGCGACGACATTCTCCTTCTTTCCCTCAGTTCCATTTATATACGCAATAATTTCTCCGGCGCATACCGCATCGCCAATTTTCTTCACATTCACCACCCGTCCATCATTCGGCGCGCGCAGCACGCGCTCATTACTCTTCCCGCCGATTTCTCCCGGCACTCCTGTATTCGCTTCAGCCGCCGCTGACCACAACACGCGCCCGAGATTGTGACCGCGCTGCGTTTCGATCACGCAGTGGCAGTCCACGTTCGGTGTAAATCCCGGACCGCACGCGACAACGAACGGCGCGTCCGAAATATTCGTACCGGTATTTTTCTTCGCGAGGATCGCATCGATCAAAACGGCGGGCTTCAATTCCACACACGATGTGCATTCTGGATCGACAAGCACCGGAATCATTTCATCGTCAATCAGTTGCCGCGCCTCGTCCATATTTTCCGCGCGCCACGCGGTCACACCCTCCACCGCGATTTCACCGTCATATACCGCGCTGGCGAACGCGACTGTGCGACGTACGACGAGAGGCTGCGCGAGTTCGGTGATCGCGACTGGAAATCCTGCCTTATGTAATCGCCACGCGATGCCGCTGCCGAGATCGCCGCCACCTTTGATGAGAATGAGAATGTCCGGGCAGAGGAACATATTGCACTGCATTTTAGCATAGAGTACAATTCGCTCAGCATCATGGATCAAGGGTTGCTGCAAATTTGTTTGATCATTGGCGCGATGTTTTCGGGCGTGTTTCTGATCGCGCTTGGAGCAAAGCTCGTTGAAATTTATCGCGCGCGGAATTGGTTAATGACGACAGGCATTGTGACAGAATCCAAAGTGCGTGCGCGTAAACGCGATACGGGCGATGGGTCACGTTTTGAAAGTGAGCCACTAGTCGCGTATGAGTACGAGATTGATGGCAAGCAATATCGCGGTACGCGCATTGATTTCAGTGAACGGATTACGGGGGAAGAGGTGGGCAAGACATTGGCGCGCTATCCGGTCGGAGCGCGCGTCCAAGTTTATTACGATCCGGACAATCGTGAACAAGCCGTGCTCGAGCGCGGTTTTCCGCCACTCGTCTATGTTGGCGTTGCAATACTTGTTTTGTGTTTTATGGGTTCAGCAATTCTGATCCCATTCGGACTCACGCGCACTGCGGAATTCATCGCGCCCGCGCTCGCGCATCCCCAACGCGCCTTGATGGTCGTGATGCTCGGTGGGATGGGAATTTTTACGGCGCTCTTTGCGTACGCAATTCAAAAACAGGTGTGGGCGGCGAAGAATTGGAGTATTGCAGCTGGGCGAATTCTCACCGCAGAAATGGAAGAATATCAAAAGTGGGAGACTAGTAAAGGTCGCAGCCGCCTCAGAACATTTTTTCGTCCGAGTGTTGTTTACACTTTTGAAGTCAAAGGTCAACAATACATCAGCGACCAAGTCAGCTTTGGTGGACAATTCAGCGCGACATCTTCATCTCTGTTCAATCGCCGCATCCAACGATATCCTGAAGGCAGTAACGTTTCCGTATATTATAATCCACAGAATCCGACCGAATCGGTTCTAGAGCCCCGCGCGCAGGGTATGACCATATTGCTCGCTGTTGCATTTACGCTGCTACTGCTGGCGATGGCGTCGGGATTTCTGTCTTGATTGCGCAAGGAGACCAAAATGTCCCGCGCGTTAATTTGATTTCAGCGTGCACGCCACAAAAATGCGCCACCAATGCGGCGCTCAAACTCTTACTTCTTAAAGATTTCTTGCATTTGCTTCAGATGCTCGCGCTCATCCTCGCGTTCCGCTTCAAGCAAATTCGCGATCGTTACAAGGCGACCGTGCGGTGATCTCACACCGCGATCCTTTTCCAACTCATCCGATGAAACGGTTTCCAAAAAGTTGAGCAGTTCGTGATGTGACTCATCAACCGACGCGAGTAAATCGACAAGGTTTTCTTTCAGGTACTCTTCAACTAACTGCGCATTATAGCCCGCCCATTCTGAATCATAATGCGCCCAGAACTTTGGCAGTTTTCCTTGCAGCGTTTCTTTCGCCCTTCAACGTTCGTGTAACCCCAACCAACCAGATGCGCGAGCAAATCTTTTACCGACCACACGCCGAGGAAATTTCGATTCTGCTGTTCGGGCGAGAGTTCAACCGCAGTTTGAATAATATTTCGTCGCGCCTCGCTCAACTCCCCAATAATCTC
>JBBSHK010000400.1:0-3591 GCA_038253185.1 Anaerolineae bacterium
AGTGATCATGATCGCGAGACCGGGAAAGGTCGCGATCCACGGATAGCTCGTCAAATATTGGCGACCAGCCGCGAGCATATTGCCCCAACTCGGCACGCTCGGCGGGACGCTGAGACCGAGAAAGCCGAGACCTGCTTCATAAAAAATCATCGCCGACATTTCAAACGTTGCGATGGTAATAATCGGTCCGACCAGATTCGGGAGAATGTGAAAGAGCAAAACGCGGACGGGACTCGCGCCTATACTGACCGCCGACTCGACATAGAGCGAACGACGCACGCGCAAGACTTCGCCGCGCGTGATGCGCGCGAACAGCGGCGCGTCGGTGATGCCGAAAATCAGAATGACATTGAGCAGACTGCGCCCCAGAATCGCCGCGATGAAAACGACAAAGAGCAGATAGGGCAGCGCGAGGAAAACATTCACCATGCTCATAATGACGCTTTCCGTGCGCCCCCCGACGTAACCCGCAATCAGACCGACGATCAATCCGATGCTGCCCGCGATCAGCACGCCGAAAAATCCGACGGTCAACGACACGCGACTGCCATAAATGATGCGACTCAGAATGTCGCGTCCAAGATTGTCGGTGCCCAGCGGATGGTCCCAACTGCCGCCCACGTCCCACGCCGGCGGTTGTTTACTCGCCGCCAAATCTTGCTCCAGCGGGTCGTGTGGCGCAAGCTGCGCGGAAAAGATCGCCGCAAAGACGACCAACAGGAACAGCGCCGCGCCAATCAGTCCCCCGCGATCGCGCAGCAGCAACCTGCCAAGGTAAAAGATGCCGCCTTGCGGACCTCGCGCCGCGCGCGGCGGCGCAGTCAGTGGCGCGATTTGGATCTGCGATTCTTGAATCATCCGCTTTTATCCGTACCGAATTCGCGGGTCAATCCACGCGTACGCGACATCGGTCATCACATTCAACGCGACGATGACAATACTCGTAAAGGCGGCGATTGCCTGCACCAACGGAAAATCGCGATTGCTTACCGCTTCCGCCACCATTCGCCCCAATCCGGGCCAGGCGAAAATGGTCTCGATGTAGATCGAACCACCCAGCATATAGCCGAACTGAATGCCGATGACGCTGATCAATGGAATCGCCGCGTTCTTTAACATATGGCGCAAGCGCACAGTCCGCGCGGATAAACCTTTGGCGCGCGCGGTTCGCACATAGTCCTCGCTGCGAATCTCCAACACCGCCGAACGCGTGAGCCGCACCAATTGACCCATCGTGCCGAGACTCAACACGAACGCCGGTAAAAACACCGACTTGAGCTCGTCTCGCCCAAACGAGGGGAACCAGCCCAATTGTACGGCAAAGACCAGAATCATCAGCAGCGCGAGCCAGAAGGAGGGCGTCGCCTGACCGAGCAGCCCAATCGTTCGCCCGAGCGAATCCAGCTTGCTGCCCGGAGTCGAGCCGCCGACCAGCCCCAAAGGAATGGCGACCACCAACGCCATCACCAGCGCGACGAAGGCAAGCTCTAGCGTCGCGGGCAATCGTTCGAGAATTAATTCCAGAGCAGGCAATCGATAATGCAGCGAGTCGCCGAAATCTCCTCGCGCCGCGCGTGAGACGAAATCGACAAACTGGATCGGCAGCGGGCGATCAAAGCCCATCTCGTGTCGGAACGCTTCGCGCTGCTCCTGAGTCGCCTCTTTGGGCAGCATCAACGTCGTGGGGTCGCCGGTCACACGCACCATAAAGAACACGATCACCAACACCGTGACCAGAACAAAGACAGCTTGGACCAGACTCGAAAAAAGATAGCGTTGCATAGTGGTTCATCGAGGGGCGAAGCATTTTTGCGAGACCGGTTTCGGCGCGCAAAAAGCTTCGCCCCTTTCAAAGTCTAACTATTTCGCGTCGGTCACACCGACATTCCACAGAAAGTAATCTTCCGCGGCGCGCGGCTTGTAGCCCTGCACACGCGAGCGGACTGCCTCGAACGTTTCCGGATAGTACAGGTAAACGAACGGCGGATCATCGCGCATCAGTTTATCGAGTTGCTGATAAAGCTGTGCGCGTTGGTCACGGTCGACGGTCACCGCGATTTGGGTGATCAGCGCGTCCATTTTCGGATCGTACCACGCGGCGTAACTCGCGCCCTTGCCCAACGCGCCTTTGACGCGTCCGTACGCTTCGGGCTGTGTCACCGACCAACTATCGACGAAGAGTGCCGGCAACTGCTGCTTGGCTTCAAGGTCCCAGAACGCGTTGGACTCTTGAATCTTGAGATCGGCTTTGATACCGACTTTGGCAAGATAGCCGACGATTGCCTCGCACACCTCGTTGATATGGGGATAGGCGGAATCGGGGCAAGCCATATTGATACTGAAACCATTCGCATAACCTGCGTCCGACAACAATTTCTTTGCCTTTTCGACATCGTACGGGAAGGCGTCCTGTTTGCTGTAACCCAGATCGGCGGAGCCGATAAAGCCCGAGGCAGGTTGGGCGGCACCACTAAAGAGCGATTTGATAATCGCCTGCTTGTCCACCGCATAATTCATCGCCTGGCGGACTTCGGGTTTCATGGTGGGCTGGTCTTTGCCGCTCGTAATATTATTGAACGCGACATAGTAGACGCGGTCAACCGGGTAGCGGATGACCTGCACATTCGAATCCCCTTGCAAGCCATTCGCCTCTTCTGCCGTCAAGCGCGAGACCACATCGACTTCACCTTTCTTGATCGCAGAAACACGCGTCGATGATTCGGGAATCGGTTTAAAGACTACGGTTTGGACGAGCGGGAAACCTTTGCGCCAATAGCTCGGGTTTGCCGTGACCGTAAGGTGATCGGCTTTTACCCATTCCTTAAAGACGAACGGTCCGGTGCCGACCGGTTTTTGAGCAAAGCCCTTGGCGCCAACTTGCTGATAATACTTGGGCGGAATCTGCGCCCAGTTCAGCGCGATGATCGTGAGCAACAGCGCGTTGGGTTCCTTGGTCGAAACCTTGACGGTGTAATCGTCAACCTTTTCGACGTTGTCGGCGATAGTCCAAAAGTTGGAATACGTCACTTCTTTTTGTTTGTACGTGTTCCAGGTAAACACGACCGCGTCGGCGTTGAACGGCTCACCATTGTGGAAGGTTACGTCTTTGCGCAGTTGAAAAGTGTACGAACGACCGTCAGCAGAGACGTCCCACTTTTCCGCCAGCGCGGGCTGGAGCGAACCATCTTCCTTCGGATAGATTAGCGAGTCATACATCGTCCACGAAGCATTCGCGGCGTTACGCTCGGCGGCGTAGGGGACTTCGATCGCGCCAATGTCTGTCGTCAACGCGAGCGTGAGCGTACCCTTGGGTGCCGCAGCTTGGGGCGCACTGGTGGGCGCGCTGGTGGCTTGCGGCGCGGCAGTCGCCTGTGGCGCGGACGTCGGGTTGTTGGCGGGGGCTGAAGTCGGATTATTGGCGGGTGCGGTAGTCGGCGCCGCCGCGGGCGCGCCGCACGCGACGGTCATCGCCGCGAGGACCATCAGTAAAATTGTGACAGTCCACATTTTTCCTTTTGAAAACATTTTCTCTCCTCCTAAATTCGCGGGTTGAGTTGATCAGGTAGTATCGATTCAGGAATTTATCGGATG
>JBBSHK010000401.1:0-3590 GCA_038253185.1 Anaerolineae bacterium
CTAAACTTCCGTGACAGCGTGAGCGTCAACTAGCACCATTCGTTAGTAGAGAGTATGTAACTTTCAAACTTTCAACTTTCAACATTTAAAGGAGGAGATGATGAGCGAACAAATCAAATTTCTGCTGGAAGAAAAAGAAATGCCGACGGCGTGGTACAACGTCCAGATGGATTTGGACACGCCGCTGCCGCCGGTGATTCATCCGGCGACCGGGCAGCCGATTGGACCCGAAGCGCTCGCGCCACTTTTTCCGATGGACATTATTATGCAAGAGGCGTCCGTCGGTCCGTACGCCACGCGCTATGTGGATATTCCCGAAGAAGTGCAAGAGATGTACAAATTGTGGCGACCGACGCCGTTGATACGCGCGCGACGTTTGGAAAAATTTCTCGACACGCCGGCGCAAATTTATTTCAAGTACGAAGGTGTGTCGCCAGTCGGTTCGCACAAACCGAACACGGCAGTCGCGCAGGCGTA
This sequence comes from Anaerolineae bacterium, assembly GCA_038253185.1. Lineage (GTDB taxonomy): Bacteria > Chloroflexota > Anaerolineae > UBA4142 > SHND01 > JBBSHK01. The sequence goes on from JBBSHK010000401.1 coordinate 478, forward strand.
TTACAATAAAAAAGCCGGAACGAAACGACTTGCGACGGAAACGGGCGCGGGGCAGTGGGGCAGCGCGGTCGCATTCGCCGCGGCGTTGTTCGGACTCGAAGCGAAAGTGTATATGGTCAATGTTTCGTACCAGCAAAAACCGTACCGCCGTATGCTGATGGAAACGTACGGTGCGCAGATTGTCGCATCGCCCTCGCGCGATACGAATGCCGGCAAAAAATTTTTGGAGCAAGACGCGAATCATCCCGGCTCGCTCGGTATCGCGATCAGCGAAGCGCTCGAAGACACGGTGACGCATCCCGACACAAAATATTCCGTCGGCTCGGTCTTCAATCACGTGTTGATGCATCAAACGATCATTGGCGAAGAAGCATTGAAGCAGATGGAGAAAGTCGGCGCGTATCCCGACATCGCGATTGGCTGTATCGGCGGCGGCTCGAACTTTGGAGGGTTTGCGCTGCCGTTCGTACGCGAAAAATTAAAGAACGGCAAAAAGACACGCATCATCGCGGTGGAACCGACCGCCGCGCCCTCACTCACGCGCGGCAAGTACACTTACGATTTTGGCGACACCGCGCAAATGACGCCGCTCGTCAAGATGCACACGCTTGGCTCGTCATTCATCCCCGCGCCGATTCACGCGGGCGGCTTGCGCTATCACGGCATGGCGCCCATCGTCTGCAAATTGTACGATGAGCAAGTGATTGAAGCAGTGGCAGTGCGGCAGAATCCGGTGTTCGAAGCGGCGATTCAATTCACGCGCGCGGAAGGGATTCTGCCTGCGCCGGAATCCGCGCACGCGATTCGAGTCGCGATTGACGAAGCCTTGCGCGCAAAAGCGTCGGGCGAGAAAAAAGTGATTCTCTTTAACCTGAGCGGGCACGGTCATTTTGATCTCGGCGGCTACGAACAGCACCTGCGCGGCGCGCTGCAAGATTTTGAATATCCGGTGGAAGAGGTGGAGAAAGCGGTGGCGCAATTGCCAAAGGTGACGGCGTAGGAGATATAAGACAACAGACAACAGACGACAGATCATCCTTTGGCTCTTTCTGTTGTCTGTTATCTGGTATCTGATTTCTGAATTCTGATGACTGATTTGTACGAACGCATCTACGAACTCGTGCGCGAAATCCCGCGCGGGAAAGTGACGACGTACGGGCAACTCGGCGCGATGTGCGGCATCACCGATCCGCGCGTCGTGGGCGAAGCGATGAACGCGTCGCGCGAGGTACCGTGGCAGCGCGTGATTAATTCGCGCGGCGAGATTTCGATTCGCGGAGCAACCGGCGAGCGACAGCGGCGTTTGCTCGAAGAAGAAGGCGTCGAGTTTGATGAGAGCGGACGCGTCGATTTTGAAAAGTGCGGTTGGGTTCCCGATGCCGCGTGGCTCGAAGCACACGGTTACAAAATTCCGCCGCCGTTTGTGAAAGAAAAAAAAGGAAAAGAAGAAAAAGATTCAGGCGAGCAGTTGAGTTTGTTTTAATTCCGCGTAGGGGCAGGTTTCAAACCTGCCCCTACAGAATTTTGACCATGCTCGCGCGCCTCGTTATAATCATTCACAATGGAAGCGAAAGAGTTGCATCTGGCGATTGTGCCGCTGAGCGCAGTTTTCCTGCACGAGGAGATCGAACAAATGCGCGTTGATCGTTTGATTGAGCGATTGCGCGCGGATCGGATGCTCAAGAATCCGCCGATCGTCACAGGCGTAGATGACTCACAGCTAGGCGCGCGCTACATCGTCCTCGACGGCGCCTCACGCACCTCCGCGCTGCGCGCGATGGAATGTCGCGACCTACTGGTACAAATAGTCGATTATGATTCGCCCGACCTTCGCCTCGATTCTTGGAATCACCTGCTGCTCGACGTCTCTCCATCGAATCTGCGCCGCAACCTCGACGAATTGTCCTGCGTGGCGATGATCGAGATGGACGAACCGACGGCGGAGAATGCTTTGGAGCGGCGTGAAATTCTTGGCTATCTTAAATTTAGCGATGGGCGCGTCTCCGGTTTGCGCTGTCCGAGCGATCTCACTTCACAGGCACACGCGCTGCGCGAGATCGTCCACGTGTATGAAGGCAGAGGGGAACTCTATCGCGTCTCGACGACCGACCTCGAACAACTCGCGGCGGAGCATGATCGTTTGGGCGCGGTGATGGTCTTTCCAAAATACAAGCCCGATGAAATCATCAAGTTCGCGCTGAATGGCGCGAAGGTGCCGATGGGCATCACGCGGCATATTATTCCGGGACGCGCGCTGCGCGTGAATTTGCCGCTCGACATTCTGGAAAGCGGTCAGCCGCTCGAAGAAAAAAACGCGTGGCTTGATCAATGGCTCAAGCAAAAGATTCAAGAGCGGCGCGTGCGCTATTATCAAGAGCCGGTGTTTTTGTTTGATGAATAGAGTATAATTACTGATGGTTATAAGTAAGGTGCTCTTGATGAGTAGAAAGCATTAATTCGATTAGGGAATTAGAATCAAGAATGGCAGACAATCCATTTGGAAAAGGGTCAAAAATTGACCAGACCTTTTTGTTATTGCAAGATATGCAATGGCACTGTGGCAAGCATGAGTTACCTGGAACTCAGCCCGCTAAGGCAATTCAGATTATTCGCCAGAATGGTTACGATATTGAAAACCAGACGAGTTTCTGTCCAGTCTGCAAAGACCGCACAATACACCGTCGGCTGACTTCAATCGAACCCGTCAATGCTCCAATTAACCGTCTTGCTCTCTCACTTAAACTTCGGAAGAGAGTTTCCATAGGGGTGATCAATGCAATATTTAGTTACGATTGAGGCCGATGTAAGTTCATCGTTATCGGCTGAAGAACTCCGAGATCTGCTAGTGGTTTCCTTGTTTAACGTGGAGACTGGTGAGAAGATCGGTGATGGAGAAGGCAAAACGTTTGAGGTTATAGACTACAATCAGATTCAAGTAATTCCCCGCAGTCTGGAAATCGATTCGCAACAGATATGAACTCTGATCCAACATTCAGTGATGCCATTGAGCAAGTGATGTTGCATAATGGCCACTTCGCCTCGCTCTCGCAAATATATAAAGAGTTTCCCAAGTATCGTCCTTTTACTGGGAAAACTCCTTTTAAGACAATTCA
>JBBSHK010000402.1:0-3587 GCA_038253185.1 Anaerolineae bacterium
CCGTGAGTGGAAGAATCAACACTATCGATCCAATCGCGAAAAAAATAAATATCAAAAAGAGCGATGGCACCAGCATTACTCTGAACACCACGACCAGTAGCCTCATCAGCCGCAATGGTGTGTCGGCGGCGCTGAGAGGTCTCGCACTGCGCGACACGATCACCGCGCAATTTGAAAGCACCACGCGCAATGCTGCCAAGCTGACGGCAAAGGGTCCGGCGATTGCAAAGTCGTCGGGTCGCGTCTCGAACGCGCGCACCGGCAGCGGTGTACTCACGATCACCACCACCACCGGCGCGAAAAATTTCCAGACGAATGCGAAAACGAAAATCTCTCGCAATGGTCGCGTCGTGTCACTGAGCCAATTAACGCGACGTGATCAAGTGACAGTACAGACCACGCCGGGGAGTAATGTCGCGCTGGACCTGCTTGACGATGGTCCGAACGAAGAAGAAATTGATGGTACGATCACCAGCCTCAGCGGCAACAATGTTACGATCACGCCGGAAAATGGTACCAGCCCGGTCACCGTCGTGGCGAGCTCGACAACGATGATCGAATTGGATGATACTCCGGTTGCGGCGAGCGCTTTGCAAGTAGGGATGCAAGTCGAAGCAGAATATGATCCCAGCACACTCGCGGCGTTTTCGATACAAGCCGAGAGCGTCGGCGCAGCGGATGATGCCAAAGTGTCCGGGACGGTCGCCGCGGTTGATCCAACCGCAGGCACCATCACGATCAACCCCGACAGTGGCGGCGGGCCCATTTCACTCACGGTAAATGCTGACACCGATGTCGAAGTGAATGGCAATGCCGCGACGCTCGCCGATGTCCAGGTCGGAATGCCGGTCAAGGCAGAGTACAACACTACGACGCTTGTCGCGAGTGAAATCAAGGCGGGCGGCGATGACCAGGATGATGAAGACGGCGACACAAAAGTGGAAGGAACGGTCGTAAGCCTCGGCACAAACACCGTCACAATTAATCCCAGCGACGGCAGCGCGCCGGTCACACTCACGGTCGATGGCTCGACACAAATCGAAGTGAATGACGCGGACGGAACCTTCTCACAAATTCAGGTGGGCGATTCGGTCAAGGCAGAATACGACACCACGACGCTGATCGCGAGTGAACTCGAAGTCGATTCGAGTGGTGGTGGCGACGACTGACCTTGCATGTCGCACCATCCGAAGTTGGGAGCTCAACGGCATCCTTCTGCAAAGCACGGCTGAGTTTCACGACGAATCGCTTGTGACACGCGCCGAAGCGTAAAATGACAATCGCCCCTCGAACTTGAGGGGCGATTTGATTCAGCTTTAAGATACTATTCACTTTTCGAGATGCCGACCCAAAAATGATTTGGGAGAATGGTCGGCTTGGCGGCGATCTTGACCTTGTCTTTCAATTCATCGGCGGGAAGATCGCTCAGCGCTTTCGGGTTCACAAAGCACATATTGGGTGAGGCTCCGAACTTTTCCTGATAGCGTCGCATCGCATCTTCGATTTTTCTCTTGGTGCTGATGTTTGGAGCCGCATCGTACCACAACAATCCGCTTTTCATATTTCCTCCATTAATCTGATATTTTTGTTGTGTGACTGTTTAGATTTTCTGTGATTTACTGTTTAACCACCTCCCATGTGTTTGCGCGTACATCCTGAAACAAATCGAACCAGCCCTCGCGGCAGCGCACACGAAAAACAAAATGTGGGTTCATCATACCGGCAGTCCAGCAGCGTTCAACCGCTTCCACGCTGTACGATTTACCCCGCCAGCGAAACCGTTTTGGAAAATAACCAAAGCGCTTTTCTTGAATTTCGACCGCTTGCCGCGCGCCGCGCCGCGTTCGCTTGAACCGAGCTGGCGCTGTCGTCGTTCTGATCATGCGTCGTCTCCTATAATTTTCCAGTCACGTCCTTCGACGATTTCTTCGTGTTGCGGACTCCAATAATTTTGATTCGGCGCGCCGGCATTTGGAAAGATGTAAGGAGCTTGTCCTTGCGCGTAGGGTTGCATCTGTGGCGGCGCGACCACGATGATTTGCGGCGTCTGTGGTCGCGAAATGGATTGAGCCACCGCGGGCTGAGCCTCGCTGCGCGGCTCTTCCTCGCCGGTCTGGTCTCGCTTGCGTGTGAGCGCGACGAGTAGTCCGAAGGACACTGGCAAGCTCGCGAACATTCCGCACAAGACGCCCACTGCCACATTCATCGCTTCGGTCGAGAGTCGCGTGACTATGTGATATGCCAGCGTCATCGCAAACGCGACCAGCGCCAAGAGCGTTCCTGTTTTCCAAGTCATTGCTGCTCGTCCCCTATTTTAATCGTGGCATTCGCGATCGGCTCGCGCCGTTTCTTGGCGCCGGCGCCTTTGACCTGATCGCTTCGTGAAAGCTCGCGTATTCTTCCGGCGCGAGGTAGGCGGCTTGAAAACGAACGCGCTCGCCTCCCGCGACCAGAATAAAATCGCCGCGCCCCGCCAATTTTTCCGCGCCCGTTCCGGCGAGACCACTCGCGACGCGCGCTTCCTCCGCGCTGGTGACTTTGCCGACGAGCCGCACCGGAAAATTTGCTTTCACCAGAGTTCCGATCGCGCCCGAGGTGGGTTTTTGCGTACACGCGAGGATCGAAATGCCGGCGCTCCGTCCGCGCTGCGCGAGCCGCGTGAGATGAACCTGCACTTCCGGTCCACCTTGCATCAACAAATCGGCAAGTTCATCGAGCACCAAAACAATGCGCGGTCGCGTAATATCTTCGCTCTGCCTTCGCTCCATCTCCGCTTCGAGCCACCGCAGCCAGGTAATGCTGTCGTGCACAGTTTTGATGATCGGACACAAGAGATGGGGCAGTCCTTCAAAGGCTCTGAACGCGTTTCCTTTAGGATCGACGAGCAGCATCTGAATCTCGCGCGCTTTTTGAAAATGCGCCAACGACGCGAGAATCGTTTTCACCACTTCGGTCTTGCCGCTGCCAGTTGTGCCCGCGATCAGAATGTGCGTGACTTCCGGTGAGGTGAGACGCACCAGCAGCGGCACGCCTTCCGCGTCCAAGCCGAGCAGCGCGGTACCGGCGATTTGTAACACGCGCACTAGCTCCTGATCGCGTTCCATCCGCGCGGCGAGTTCCAGAAAATGAATTTGTGACGAATCCACGCGCGGCACCTCGACATTGATCTTGCCGTTCGCACGGGTTACGCGCGCCGAGGGCGCTCCAAGCGCGAGCGCGATTTCTTCGCTCAACGCCTCGACCTTCGCGACTTTGGTCATCGGCGCGGGCTGCAAATGAAATTGGACGGTGCGCGGCGTCACGCGTCCGCCGGTGACGCGCGCGGGGGCTTTGTGATTTTGCAGCACCATCTCGATGCGATCTGCCTGCAGGTGAAGTTTGCGCTTGTTCATTGAAAGAATTCCGGTCGCGTCAATCCGTCCAGCCCACACACCGCTCCAAGCCCGCCTCTTCCTGATAAGACGGCTCGAGCCGCTCGTAAATAATTTCCTGCACGCCGTCGACGTCTGGTTCGGTCCTGCGTTTCGCTTTCGTTTCGTCCTGCTTTTTGTTGAACTGGTCGGCGAGCCACTGCTGCAGCAAAATAA
>JBBSHK010000403.1:0-3586 GCA_038253185.1 Anaerolineae bacterium
AGTGTGAGCGTGACGGTCTGACTGGAGGTCGAGCTGGGCGCGGAGACAAAGCCGGTCGGCGGCACTCGATCGAGAATCAGGGACACACCGTTGCCGCTGAAACTATTGCCCGCGCCATCAATAATATTCGGAGTCACAAGAATTCCAGACTGATCGGGAATCGAACTCGTGTCGGCAACAAAATCCCACGGCGGCGAGGTGAGATGCGCCAGCGTTGTGTTTTGAACGTTGACGCCATCGGAATAGCGCGCATTGAAATCCACCGACGCGAAGTTGGAGGAATCATCGCTCGCGTTCGCGGTCAGGTGGGCGCGATTCGCGGTCACCCCCCAATTCGACCACGGCAAAATCATCGCGCCAAGCGGCGGCGTCGCGTCGGGCAGAGTTCCCGCGGGCGCTTCGATAGTGATGCCACTGTAATAATGCGTGAGAATCTGTTGATAGCTCCAATTGTAATTCGCCGCCCAGCGTTCCGCGCCCCATTGGCTCATCCCGCGCCCGTTGCCGGAACGCGTTTTGGTAAAACCGACGGGATCATCCACCGAAACCATATACGGAGAACCTGAACGACTCGTGGTCGGATCGCTGTTCTCTGCACCGTATTCCGCGAGAATCACAGAGCCGTTATAAGCGCCATACTGCCCTCGCGTCGCGTTAGTCGCCGCGTCGGTCGAGGCGTATTGTTCATCGCACATATTTTGGTAGGCGGTGGAATCGGTCACATCATACGTCCACGTCGTATGCTGCAAGACAAAATACCAGGCGTAACTCCGCGCGGCGACCGCTTCCACTTTCAACGATTCAGAGGGCCACGAAGAATAGACCTCGGCGGGCACGACGCGTTTCACGTACGTTTCAAAATCAATCGTGTCAATCTGATTGAGCGGCGTATTCTTCCTGCAGGTATTGTACGAATCGTGCTTGACGCGAATGGTCGCGGGCGGAATCAATTGCGCTGTGACCGCGCTCGGCGCAATCGGTAACATTGGCGCGGGAGGAAGCTCCGACACAGGCGTTGAAGCAGAATTCGGCGCGGCGGAACTCGACGATTGAATTCCACTCGCGGGCGCCAGCCACACGTCGCCTTCGCGCAAGAACGCAATCTGGGTACCATCGGGCGAATACCTGGGTTGCTGTTCTTCTTCACTATCGCGCGTGAGTGCGTGAGCCTCCGCGCCATCGTTCGCCACCTGCCAAATTTCAGAGGCGTTCGCGCCCGAACTGCCGCCCGGTGTTCGCGTCAAAATCAGATGCGAATCGTCTGGCGACCAGTCCACGCCCGAAAAAAATTCCAATCCCCCGCGCAGCACGAGCCGCGCGGTCCGTGCGGACACATTCACAATCCAAAGCTGGGGGTCGAGACCACCGAAAGTAATGACGAACGCGAGCCGCGTACCGTCGTGTGACCAGCGCAATCCAATTTGAGGTTGCGCGTTGCTCGCGAATGGGAACGCTTGCGAATCGCTCCCGTTCGCGACAACGTGCACGCCGTCCGACGCACCGAAGGCGACCTGATCGACGCGAGGGGACGCGGCGAAATCGAGAGAAGTAGAATGAGAAGCGATAACACGCGCAGCGTTCGAGCTTGTGCCGTGTGCGATGATCGCCTCCCTCGCGCGATAAAGGACCTCTCCTGCCCCGCTCCATTGCAGCCGCGAGCCCCAATCGGCGCGGTCAAGCTCGCGTGTGGTGTTCGACGCAAGCTCGATCAACTTCACACGCGCGCTCCCATCCGGCGATAGTGAGAGATACGCGACCGCGTCACCACCCGGCGCCGGCGCGGGAAATTTCGCATTGCGCGCGAGCAGCGTGGGCGCGGCATCCGTCACGCCGGCTCGATACAAATCGCCCGTGGTTTGACTCACTAGCGAGGAGGTGGAAATAGTTCCGGCGGCGCGCGTGATATAGACCGCGTCGCCGCGCGGCGACCACTCGAACGCGTCCACGTCGCCGCTCGCGGTGAGCCGGGTCACGCCGCCTGCCGAATGAGTTGAGCTGGAGAGAGGTCCTGCGAGGAAGCTGAGAAAACCGATGAGGACAGCTAACCTTAAAGGAAATACAAATCGCACGCATCCACCTTAAATGCAAACGCGAACCGTGTCAAGATGAAAACAGTCCCGGAGCGATTGTCAACCCGCGCGGGTTATGTTAGAATCAGCGCCATGCCCGCCGACCTGATCGTCGTCAAGGGAAATATCCTCACGCAAGACACTGAACGACCACGCGCGCAAGCAGTTGCATTCGCCGCAGGGAAAATTGTTTACGTTGGCGATGACGCGAGCGCGCAATCCTACCGCGACCGCAACACACAAGTCATCGACGCGCGGGGGCGCCTCGTACTGTCCGCGTTCACTGATTCACACATTCACTTCACCGGATTTGCCGAAAGTCTGGAGCAAGTCGATCTGAATGGCTGCGATTCTCTCGAGGCAGCTCTGGCGCGAGTCGTGGCGCGCGTCACTCAGGCGCAACCCGGAGAGACGATCTCCGGCGGCGGCTGGAATCACCTCGACTGGGCGGAGCCAAAATTTCCCGACCGAAATTCGTTAGACACGGTCGCGCCAAATAATCCCGTGATCCTCACGCGCAAGGACGGACATTCGGTCTGGGTCAATTCTGCGACGCTGCAAGCGAGAGGCATCACGCGCGACACGCCTGACCCGCAGGGTGGCAGAATCGATCGCGATGCGACAGGCGAGCCGACGGGACTGTTGCGCGAGAACGCGATTGACTTGCTCGGCGGCGGTTTGGGCGTGAGCGCGAATGAACTTGACGAGTCCGCGTTGCTGCGCGCCATCGCGCACGCGCACCGCGCCGGGCTTGCGGCGATTCACAACATCGAAGGCGCGAAATCCCTGCGCGCCTTCCAGTCACTGCATTCGCGCGGAAAACTAAAATTGCGCGTCGTCCATTCCATACCGGACGCAAGTCTCGAACCTGCGCTCACTCTGGGGCTGGGTCGCGGGCTGGGCGATGAATGGCTGCGCTTGCAGGCAGTCAAGATTTTTGCGGACGGATCGCTGGGTTCGCAGACCGCCGAACTGCGCGAGCCGTTCGAGGGCGCACCGGAAAATCGCGGCATGACTATTACCGATTCGGAAAGAATGCTGTCGTTGGCGCGCGGCGCGGCGCACGCGCATCTGGATGTCTGGATTCACGCGATTGGCGATGCGGCGATTGCGCGCACGCTGAGCGTTTTTGAAACGCTGCGCGGCGAGGGTTATACCGACGCGATTTTTCGGATCGAGCACGCGCAGCATTTGCATCCAGCGGACCTGCCGCGTTTTGCTCGCGCCGATGTGATCGCCTCGATGCAGCCGCTTCACCAACCAAGCGATATGAAAATGGCGGACGCGCTGCTTGGACCCGAACGTGCGCGTTACACCTACGCCTTCAAATCGTTGCAGGACGCGGGCGCGGTGCTCGCATTTGGCTCCGATTGCCCGGTCGAACGACTCGAACCGCTGCGCGGTATTCACGCCGCGGTGACGCGGCAGAATGTCGAGGGTGAACCGCGCGAGGGTTGGGTTCCCGAAGAGCGTTTGTCGGTCGCCGCTGCGGTGCGCGGGTTTACCATCGGCGCAGC
>JBBSHK010000404.1:0-3578 GCA_038253185.1 Anaerolineae bacterium
GCTGAGATTTCTCGTCGCAGACTGCGCTCCTCGAAATGACAGTTGAAAACGCGAATAAGTTGCACATTGCGTTGTCCCTAGATGGCACAGCCATCAGGGATGTGCCACGGATTGACGATTGATGATTTCCGATTGAATCTCCCATGCTCCTCACTCGCCGCACACTCTTTTTGCTCTTGCTTGACGCGCTGCTGCTCGCGGGCGCGACGGGCGAATCACTTTTGCTGTACGTCGCGGTGGCGTATCTGTGCCTTGTGCTGGCGATGGTCGTGGTCGACCGGCAATTGACACCCGCGCCGAAAGATTTTATTTTGACGCGCACGAACGATGCGCGTTTGTCGCTCGGCGCGGAAAATTTGGTCCGGGTGCGCGTGACAAATCGCGGACGACGCGCGGTGCGCGCCATCGTGCGCGATGAATTTCCCGTACAGTTCCGCGCGGGCGCGATAATTTTGGATTCCAGATTTCAAATTTCAGATTTGCTCAATCCGCAATCCAAAATCCGTCCCGCTAAAAAGGTGGGGTCTCCGCTACGCTCCGACAATCCGCAACCCGCATTCCTCGCGCCGCGCGAGACGGTAGAATTCCGTTACCACGTGCGCCCGCCGCGACGCGGTGATTACTCCTTTGGTGATTTGAATCTGCGTTGGTGGGGTGTGCTCGGCTTGATCGTGCGACAGGCGCGCTATCCCGCGCGCGCGCCGGTGAAGGTGTATCCGAACCTGCTCGACATTCGCAAGTACGAATTGCTCGCGCGCAAGGGACAACTCACCGAGATGGGCTTGCGCCAAACGCGTATGCTGGGCAGTGGGACCGAGTTCGAGCGATTGCGCGAGTACCAACTCGACGACGAATTCCGCAACATTGATTGGAAGGCAACCGCGCGGCGCGGTAAACCGGTCAGCCGCGAGTTCGAGGCAGAACGCAGCCAAACCATTTTTTCGCTGCTCGACGTAGGGCGGTTGATGCGACCGCCGGTGAGCGATCCCGATAACGCGGGTCAGGCGCTCGCGAAATTAGATTACGCAGTGAACGCGGTGTTGATGTTGTCGTACGTCGCGGGCTTGCGCGGCGACCGTGTCGGACTGCTCTCGTTCGCCGACGAGGTTGCACATTACCTTTCACCGAAATCGGGGCGCGGACAATTTTATCGGATGCTCGCGATTTTATACGGCGTCGAGTCGCAGCCGGTCGAGGCAAATTACGCACGCGCCTTTGCCTATCTCGGCGTCAAGCACAAGAAGCGTTCATTGATCGTCATCTTTACCGATCTCGCGGGCGGACTCGCGGCGAAATCATTGCTCGCGCAGGTCGCGCCGTTGTGGCCGCGTCACTTGCCGCTGCTGGTCGCGATCAGCGATCCGTCGGTGGTGGAGCTCGCGCAGCAGTTGCCGCACGATTCCGCCAGCGTGTACCAGCGCGCGGTTGCCGAGCAGATGTTGAATGAACGCGCGCTCACGCTGGAATTATTGCGACGGCGCGGTGTATTGACACTCGATGTGCCTGCGAATCGCTTGACCATCGCGGTGGTGAATAAATATTTGGAATTGAAAGCGCGGGGGAGAATCTAGGAATCGCGGAGTGCAAAGTGCGAATTTAAATTTGATTAGGACGCAATTTTTTTGAATCTGGTCAGTGAGAAAAATTTGCGGCGGCGCGAATGTGCGGGGGCGCGTCCGGCGAGCATTAAATAGCTGTAAAGCAAAATGCCACTCGCGATGCCAATCGCGAATTTTAATGGTGCGGGGATTACGTCTGAGGGCGAAATGAATCCTTCAATCGCGCCGGCGATGACGAGTAGCGGCGCGCTACCGAGCAAGAGACGAATGGATTTTTGCGCGGCGACCGCGAGCGCATCGCGCCGCGACAAGAGTCCGGGTTGTAATACGGCGTACGCCAGCATCAAGCCGCTGCCGCCCGCCATCGTAATCTCGCTCAGTTCGAGCACGCCGTGACCGATCACGAATTCCCACAGCGGCGGCGCGTGACCCGACAATTGCGCGAGCGCGAGGATGGCGCTGAATGCCAGCCCGTTGGTGATCAGAATATAGATCGTGAGCAGCGCCAGCAGCATGCCTCCCGCGAACGCGAGGAACGCGATCCGCAAATTGTTGAACATGATCACGCTCGCGCCGATTTGATTCGCGTCGTTCAAATCTTTCCACCACGGCGTGCCCGATTTAATTTCGGCGATGGTACGGGGCGAAAGGATATAGCGCGCCGCGTCGGGGTTCGCCAGCGTGACGAAATAAAAGAGAATGGCTGTGCCGAAAAACAAGATTGCTGCTGCGAAAATAAATGGCGCGACCTCGCGATACAATTGCGGAAAGCCGCGGCGATAAAATTCTTTGACTTGGCGCACGACGATCGGATCACCGCGATAGACGACCGGATGCGCGCGTCCGACCAATTGGTTCAGATAGAGCGCGAGTGGATGATGCGGAAAATCGCGCTGCGCCACGGCGAGGTCCGAAGTGGTCACGCGATACAGGCGACCAAACTCGATCAGCTCGGCTTCGCTCAAGGCGCGCAGTTGACCGCGCTCGATGCGCTGGAGCAGAACGGTCAATCGTTCCCAATCGGGTTGGTGCTGTCGGATGAGTTCGTCAAAAGTCATAGGGCTTGGATTGACCTCCCCTCAGCTCTCCTCTTGGAGGAGGGAAACAGAGGTCTCGCCTCGAAAAAATTCAAGAACTATATTGAACCCTGGCTTCTTTTTCATTTGTGTTCTTGCGTTCCCTGTAAGGATGTTCTAACTTGTGTCTGAAGAGTTGACTATCGAGACGCCGGAAAATATTTCCTTTGGCTATGAAGTCGCCGGAGTCGGCTCGCGCTTTGTCGCGGCATTCATCGACGCGCTGATTCAGGGCGCGATCTTTGCATTCTTGGCATTCGTCTTTATCCTTCTCTCGATACCGGGCACATTATTCGGGCTGCCGCGCATCGTCTCCGATTGGCTTTCGGTCGCATTCGTCGTCGCGCTTTTTCTGATTTACTTTGGCTATTTTATCTTGTTTGAAATTTTCATGGGCGGCCAATCTCCGGGCAAACGGTTGACCGGACTGCGCGTGGTCAAGGAGAATGGGTATCCGCTCTCGCCGCTCGATTCAATTATACGCAATATGATTCGTCTGGTGGATGCGTTACCCGTCGCGTACGGCGTGGGCGTAGTCACGATGCTGTTGAACGATCGCGCCAAGCGGCTAGGTGATTTTGCCGCGGGAACGCTGGTGGTCAAGCTGCGTGAACAGGTGAAAGTGGGTGAGCTGCAACTCCCTGCCCCAACCAACGTGAACGTTCCAGAACTGCCCGGCTTGCGCCAGTTAACCGAGGCGGACATTGAGACAGTCGAATCTTTTTTGCGGCGGCGGCGCGAATTAAAAAATGCGGAGGCGCTCGCCGCGACTCTGGCGGAACGTCTGCGTGCGCGGATGGACGAGCGCGAAGTGGATCGATATGCCGCCTCGCTCGCGCCGGAAGTTTTTTTGCAGCAAGTCGTCGCTGCGTATCGCCGGACGCGTTAGTTGTTGGGTGTCAGGTGTTGGGTGCGGTCATCAGCAATACCAATAACCAATCAC
>JBBSHK010000405.1:0-3570 GCA_038253185.1 Anaerolineae bacterium
TAATGCTCGTGATTAGTCGCGCCTCCGCGTCGCTCTCCAACGGCATCGCACCTTCGCTCACTTCATCGAGAATTTCCGCGAGTACCGCGCGCAACTCGCGGTTTTTCAGAACCGGCGGGACGGCGCGCAGCATCACCGTTTGTCCACCGAAGGGTTCGAGGCGAAAGCCGACTTGTTCCAACTGCTTGCGCTGCTGCATCAACGTGTTCCACTGCGCGGGCGACAAATCCACCGCGAGCGGTTCGAGTAATTCTTGTGCAGCACTGTTCATCGTCGCGCGTAATGCCATCATCTGTTCGTACAGCACGCGCTCGTGGGCGGCGTGTTGGTCAACAAGATACATTCCGTCCGGTCCTTCGGCGATGATATAAGTCGAAGCGATTTGCCCGATGACGCGCAGCATCGGCACGGCGACGAAAGGCGGAGGGCGAACGGCGGCAGACGGCGGCTCAACCGCTGAAGGCGGCGCTGGGGTCTCTCCCGTCATGCGTCGTCTATCGTCCGTCGGCGAGGAGAAAGGGGAATGTCCGCGATCGAGCATTTGTTGCCGCAATTCGATTTGCTGCTGCGACATCATGGGAATCGTTGGCGAAATATTGGGAACGGGCGCGGAAGCATTGAGCGCGTTCCGTACCGCGCGTTGCAGCGCGCGATACACTTCGCCGGGTTCGCGAAAGCGCACTTGCGATTTGGCGGGATGCACATTCACGTCAACCGCCTCGGGCGGCAGATGAATGTTCAGCGCAAACAGTGGAAAGCGTCCAACCATCAACAGCGTGTGATATGCCTCGACCACCGCATGCGAGAGCGCGCGGTCCTCGATCCAGCGACCGTTCACAAACAGATAGTGTCCTTTGCGCGAGGCGCGGTGACTGGCGGGCGGCGAGACAAAGCCGTGAACGACGGAGGACGGAGGAGCGAGGGCGGAGGATGTCCATTCAACTTCTTCCGTCTTGATCTCGATCAGCTCGCGCGCAATCTCCACACCAAACACTTTTATCAAGACATCGGACAGGCGACCGCTGCCAGAGGATTGAAAAATCAGGCGACCATCGTTGACGAGGGTGAAACGAACCTGCGGGTACGCCAGCGCGTACGCATTGATCAGTTCGACAATGTGCGTTGCTTCCGTCCCCGGCGCTTTGAGAAATTTCAGCCGCGCGGGAATGTTGCGAAACAATTCTTCGACGGTGACGACCGTGCCGCGCGGCGCGCCTTGCGGCTGATGCGCGAGCGTCTGACCACCTTCCACTTTGTAAAGCGAGCCGCTGTCATCGCCCTGCGCGCGCGTGATCAGCGTGACCCGCGCGACGGAGGCAATGCTCGGCAGCGCCTCACCGCGAAAACCGAGCGTACGGAGGTCGAACAGATCATCGGCGGAATTAATTTTGCTGGTCGCATGCCGCGCGAACGCGGTCGCAACCTCTGCCGAAGGGATGCCGCTGCCATCGTCCGCCACGCGCAGCAGCCGCTGCCCGCCGCCGCGCACCTCGATGCGAATATCGCGCGCGCCGGCGTCAAGCGCATTCTCGATCAATTCTTTCGCGACGGAAGAAGGTCGCTCGATAACTTCGCCCGCCGCGATTTTCGACGCCAGTTCATCCGGCAAAATGTGAATCGGCATGATCGAAATAGATTCTACCACAAGAGCATCTTGCTTCGCGCAGAACAAAAATAGAAACCCGTCCGATAATTTCTACGGACGGGTTTCTCGAACGCGCGTGCCTTCAACTAATCCTACTGAGCTGGAGCGTGCGGGCGCACACTGGTGTAAAGCCCCATGCGATTCCCCGTCGGGTCGCTAAAGAATGCGAACCAGCCCTGCCCCGGTATTTCGGTTTTCGGCAGCATCACTTTGCCGCCGGCGGATTCGATCTTGCGCAGCGTGGCGTCGATGTCGTCTGTGTCAAGATACGGCACGATGTCGCCCACCTTGTACGTTTCGTCCGGTTTGACAAAGCCGCCGCCGGGACCGCCTTCCCCTTGGAACTGGGTGTAATTGAACTGCGGGTCGGTTTCAACTTTCCAGCCAAAGACGTCGGCGTAGAACTTGCCCGCCGCAACCGGGTCTTTTGCCGAAATTTCGACGTGCACGATCGGATGACTTGCCATGTGAATCCTCCTTAAGGTTGAGTTTGTGAGAAGCGAAGGTTGAAGCGAGTACGATGCGCGGTTCGAGTCGAATGCGTCCTCCTTTCGCGTTGCCACCTGCTTTGAGGAATTGCTCAATCAGAACGTCCGTTCTAACAACATCATACACCCGAACAAACGCATTTGTCAATAGTTTTTGGAAATTCGTCGCGAGACGCGCGGACTCGTGTTCTGTTGCGCTTTGATACAAGTGGATTACAATGCTCGCGTGTCTCAACTCCGTCCGCCTTCGCTGCCAGAAATTCTCCAAGCGCGCGCCGCGATTCGCGCGCACGTTTTTCCCACGCCGCTCCGTTACGCTTCCGCCGCGAGCGCGTCGAGCCATTCCGAAATTTTTTTGAAACTGGAAAATTGGCAGCCGACCGGCTCGTTCAAAGTGCGCGGCGCAGTGAATTTCCTGTCACAGCTTTCGGCGGAAGAAAAAGCGCGCGGTCTCGTCACCGCCTCCGCGGGCAATCACGCGCTCGCGGTCGGTTACGCCGCGCGGCGTCTCGGCATTGGCAACGTGACCGTCCTTGTGCCGCGCACCGCGCCGCGCGCCAAAGTTGAAAAGCTGCAACGCTTTCCGATCGTCGTGCGCGAAGAAGGCGAAACGTACGAGGACGCGCACCGCGCGGCGGAAGAATTTCAGCGCGCGAACGGCGCGACCTTTATTCACGCGTATGACGATGCGCGCACGATTGCGGGAACGGGCACCATTGGATACGAGATTCTGGAAGACTTGTCGGACGTGGACGCGATGCTTGTGCCGGTGGGTGGCGGCGGATTGATCGCGGGGATTGCGACGGCGGTCAAGGCACTCGCGCCCAACGTGAAAATTTTTGGTGTGCAGCCGGAGGCGTCGCCCGCGCTGCGCGATTCATTGCGCGATGGCGTGTGCTATGAAGAATACGCGGCGGCGCCGACGATTTGCGACGGACTTGCCGGGGGCATCGGGCAGATTGTTTTCGAGCTCGCATACAAGCGCGGCGGGATCGATGAGGTGCTCGTGGTTTCCGAAGATGCGGTGAAACGCGCGGTCGCCGCATTCGTTCGGGATGAACAGATGGTGGTCGAAGGATCGGGCGCGGTCGTACTCGCCGCGTTGGACGCAGACAGTGTGCCGCGCGCTTTGCGTGGAAAAAAAATCGCGCTGGTGATTAGCGGCGCGAACATTGACGCGTCGCGCCTAAGTTCGATTCTCGGAGAATCCGTCGGAGCGTCCGCCTAAATCTCTCATGGTCCGTGCTGAATTTGACAGGACTTGCTAATCCAATGCGCAAGTTATCAAGTTCAGACTCTCATTTCGAGGATCGTAATTCGCGACGAGTGGCACATCCCAAGTGGTGGCTACATCCCCTTGGCCCGCCGCACTACGGCGGAAACGCCAAGGCGGGCTAGCGGGATGCGTGCGATGTAAACATCGCAGCCATCTAGGGA
>JBBSHK010000406.1:0-3561 GCA_038253185.1 Anaerolineae bacterium
ACGTCTGAGTGGCATTTGAGGCAAGAGGTATCAGGGAGAGGATTCGTCGTCACCGCGGGCGCACGATAGTTGCGACTGAGATACGCCAGAAGATCGTGCGCGCCTTGCTGCAAACCCAGCGCGCGCCCAAAGGTGCCCGCGCCGCTGTGGCAATCAATGCAGCGCACATTTTCCACTGCCGCTCGCGCGGAGTTGCTTGAGGGGCGCGCGTGAAATGCAGCGAGCGTCACGGGCGACTTGAACTCTTGCTGAAAATATTTTACTTCCGGCTGCGTGTGGCACGAGGCGCAGAAAGAGTCATTCTCTTCCAATCGCAAGGCAGTGAACACTCCGCCGAATGCGAACACGATCGCGACCAGCGGCACCACAATTTCCGCGAGCACGATGTACTTCCAGACGCGCGCAGGATCAGCCACACGTTTCTACTTTCCGCGTCGATTCACCGCTGAGCGCTTACTGCCCGTTTGGCGCGCGTTGAATTTGAACCGCGCTCGCGGTCGGATTGTCGCCGGTCTCGCGGCTAAAGACCGTGACACGGTCGCCTTCTTTCAAATCCGAAATGGTGCCGGTATCAGTCTTGCTAATCACCGTCTTGTCGTCCACTTTGACGGTGACGACTTTATCTGCGGTACTGACCTCAACGGTGTTACCGCTGATCAATTTGATTTGTCCGCGCGCGACACATTGTCCGAGCTGCGCAAAGGCAGCGCCACCCAGTGCGCCGCCGCCCTGTCGTCCTGAGGGATTCGCGCCAGCCGGTGGAGTGCCTCCGCTGGGCGTCGCGCCTGTGCCGGTGTTTGTCCCACTCGCGCCGCGTTGACCGAATCCGCACGCACCAGCGCTAGTGGCTTGCGGGTTTGCGTCCGTTGGATTCGCGCCGCGCTGGCGCGTGAAATTAGCGAGGGTGTTTTGTGTTTGCGATTGCGCGTACGCCTGTCCTGCGAAAAATCCGCCGCCTGCCGCTGCTGCCACGAGTACGATTACGCCGAGTACATAAAGAATAACTTTGCTCATTTTTTCTCCCCAACCCAAACGCGTTGAGGTGAGTGGCGCTCTCTTTAGAACCCCACTCACCCCTCACGAGATGTTTCGATATTTATTTGTGACCGAAATCAAAGTGATGTGGAATCTTGGTCAGATCGAGCTTGTCCGGTGTCAAACGCGACTTGAGTTGATCGGCTTGCTGCGCGGTCAGCGCGCCATCCTGCACTGCGCGATCGATTTGCGCCTTGGCAGTATCGATGATGGTCTGCTTGACGGTCGTCTCATCCACGCCTTGCGCTTTCGCAATGTCGGCGAGCGTCTTGCCGCTCTTGAGTTGCGCGGTCAGAGCGGATGGTGAGAGCTTGAAAAGTTTTGCCAAAGCTTCGAGCTCGTCCAACTTGAGCACGCCGCCGTGATCCGCGCCGCCGTGCATTCCGTGCGGACCTGTAGCGCCGGGAGCTTTGCCATCGTGATGACCGAGAAAGATCGGCGCGACCAAACCATTCGCGTCCAGCCGCTCTTTGAGCTTGTTCGCTTGGTCTTGCGTGATCTTGCCGTCCTTCACTGCCTGGTCGATCATATCTTTGCGGACCTCGAGCGCTTTGGACTTGAGATCATCGGCTTTGATGCCGAGCTTTGCCGCGAGCGCGTTCCAAAATGCTTCACCGATGGTACTCGCCTTGTTCGGCTTGGGCGCGTTCGGCGCACTCGGTGTTGTCGCGCCCGGCGTGGGTGTTCCTGCCGCTTGCGCCAGCGCCGTTCCGGCAGAAGCTGTTTGGGTGCCGGTCTGCCACAGTACCAGACCGAATGCGGCGGTAATCAATAATACGCCGACACCTAACCCTAACCATCTTGCTCTTGTCATATTAAAACCTCCTCAGGTCTCGTCTGAATCTCAACCAATCCGTCGAAAATTGATTGCTGTTTCATTCGCTATTATCTGCGGTACAGTTAAAACCAAAATTAGAGCCGTGTTAACTCTATGTAAATTCCACCGGGCGCGTGCGCCTTTGCAACTTACTCGTAGCGCAGTGCCTCAATCGGGCGTAGACCACTCGCGCGCAGCGCGGGATAAATTCCAAAAAACAGACCGATGCCGACCGAAAATGTCACGGCGAGCAGCACCGCGCCGAGGTCCACCTGCGGCGTAATCTGGGTCGTGCCGAGTTGAATCCCGCCGATCAATTGTGAAATACCCCAACCGAGCAGAATGCCGAGCACGCCGCCGAACACGCTTAGCACCGTCGCTTCGGTCAAGAACTGCGCGAGAATGTCGTTGCGCCGCGCGCCGACCGCTTTGCGAATGCCGATTTCGCGCGTGCGCTCGGTGACGCTCACCAGCATAATATTCATAATCCCGATGCCGCCGACGATGAGTGAGATCGCGGCGACGCCTCCGAGGAACAAGGTGAGCGCGCCGGTGATGGCGCTCGCCGAGTTCAAAATATCTTGCTGGCTCTGCACCGAAAAATCATCTTCTAACGCGATATGATGTCGCTCGCGCAAAACATCCGCGATCTGTTCCGTGACCGTCGGACCGATGGACGCGTCCGCGAGTTGGATATTGATCACATCGACGTTGTTGCCGCCGCGAAAACGCGCGCCGCGCGCCAGTCGCGTCTGCGCAGTAGTGATCGGCACAAAGATCTGATTGTCCTGACTCAAGAAACCCGTGCCACCTTTTGTCTCCATCACACAAGTTACGCGGAACGGAACGTTGTTGATGCGGATGCTTTGATCGAGCGGGTCTTGATCGGGAAACAGAGTCTGTGCCACCGCGCTGCCGAGGCAAGTGACCAACGCATTGGCGGACACATTCGCCGCGCTGATGAATTCTCCCGACGCCGCGTGAAAATTTCGGACGCTCTCAAAGTCGGGGGTCACACCGACTACGCGCGTGTTGGAATTGTTGCCCTGGTACACCGCTTGCGCGAAGGAATCGACTTCGGGCGCGATGCCCTGAATGCCGTCGATGCCGACGAGGGCTTGACCATCCTCCAGCGTCAGAGTGGACGCGCTGCCTTGGGCACCGCGCACGCCGCCCTGCTGCGACGAGCCCGGGCGAACGAAAAGCAAATTCGTGCCGATGCTCTCGATTTGCGAAGTGATCGCCGCCTGCGCGCCGCGTCCAATGCTGACGAGCGCAATCACTGCCGCCACGCCAATAATCACGCCGAGCATCGTGAGTCCCGCGCGTAATTTATTCGCGCTCAGCGCGCGCAACGCTAACCGAATCGATTCAAAAACGCTCATAGTCTGATTTCCTGACTGCCAAATTTTCCATCTTTAAGAAGAATTACCGAATGCTTTAGGCGGCGCATTCCGATCGGGGATCAAGTCCAGCGGCGACGAACCCACGACACTGACAAAGCGCGCGTGAATAATGCCATTCGACGGCGCGCCAATAACGATGATATGGTCGCCGACCTGCAGTTCGTCAACTTTGATCGTATGGTCGCGGTGGCGCTCGATCCGCGTATTCGCATCGACGTTGATTGTCTGCGTCTGACCGGCGCGGTCGGTCATCGTAATCGTATTCCCATCAATTGCCGTGATCGAACCGAATGCTCCGTGCCC
>JBBSHK010000407.1:0-3559 GCA_038253185.1 Anaerolineae bacterium
AGCCAATCGCCCGGTCGCACGAAATAAACCGCGCAAACATTCGACGGCGGGGGTGGCACGGGCGGCGGTGGGAAGAAGGGACAAGGCACGCGCAGCACCATTCCAACCCAGAGCCAGTTCGGATTCCAAATCCCATTCGCCGAGGCGAGCGTCCAGTAGGAGATGCCGTATCGCAGCGCGATGCGATAGAGATCATCGCCGGGGCGCACCACGTAGGTGCAGTTGAACCACGCCGGTGTTGTCACTTGCGGCGAATCCACCGGGCGCGCGGACGCCTGCGTCGCGAGCGGGAACGCGAGATAGAGACTTGTGAAGAGCAGCGCGGCGACAATAATGGAGACGAGCAGACGAGAGTTAGAATTTTTCATCAGACCCCCTTTACCGCAATAAAGTAGAGACGACTCGGCAAATCATCGGTCCACCGAATCGTCTCCAAGTGCGTGCTGGGTTACGTGGTTAGCTGCAACCCGACGGATTTACCGCAAAGTAAACAAAGACCGCATCGCGCGAGAGCACCGAGCCATCTTTCGGGCTGATGTCGGCAACTTCAACCGTTCCCGACAAGTTGGTTTTGGGATCAAAAGTAATCTTGCCGCTGAACGTTCCGGGCTTGCCCACTTCTCCGGTGACGTGAATCCCGGTTTCACCCAGCAGCGCGCCGCTGCTGCTGAGCACGCGCCCGCGCAGCGTCGCCTCGAATGGCGTAGACGTAACGTGACCGGTTACCGTGACCGGACTGCAGATTGCTTGCTGTGTCTGCGGCGAATCGATCTTGATCGGACGTTCAGTCGTTCCCCCGCGACACGGAATCGCGAGACGCATTCCGACAAAAATCAAATTCGGATTCGCGAGATTGTTCAGCGCCGCGATGGATTGCCATGTGACACCAAACCGCGCAGCGATCGTGCTGAGCCAATCGCCCGGTCGCACGAAATAAATCGCGCAGACATTCGACGGCGGGGGCTGCACCACAGGCGGCGGAGTCACGGGGCAGGGCACGCGCAGCACCATTCCGACCCAGATAAAGTTGGGATTCCAAATCCCATTCGCCGAGGCGAGCGTCCAGTAGGAGACGCCATAGCGCAGCGCGATGCGATAGAGGTCGTCGCCGGGGCGCACCACGTAGGTGCAGTTGAACCACGCCGGTGTTGTCACTTGCGGCGAATCCACCGGGCGCGCGGCGGCGTTCGTCGCCACCGGGAATGCCCCGAGACTTACAGCGATCAGAATCGCGACGATGACGAATCGTGCGACGAGAGAGATATGAGATTGTTTCATCGAAATGCTCCTCCTTTGGTATTCTAAATCTGTAACGTGCGCGCGAGCGAAATTGTTCCGCGCGACGCGTGCCGCTTAAAAGCCGAGATTGACCGTGCCGCGCATCGCGGCGCCATGTACCTTACAAAAGTACGGGTAAATTCCATCCGCCGTAAAAGTGTGAGTAAAGGTCGCGCCGGGGTTCAACAGACCCGAATCAAAGCCGCCCACTGTCGGCGTGCACACAGTCCCCGAGCACGTGCCCTGCGTCACCGTGTGTTGTACCGAATCGTAATTTTTCCAATTGATCGTTTGCGGCGGCAAGCCCGCGGCAAAACTCGGATTATATAAATTGTTTTGTAATTTCACTTCACGCGTAAATGGGGTTGGGCTGCCGGTCGCCGAAGCAAACGGCGCCGATAGGGTGGGCGTTGCGGTTTTGGTCGGCGGCGGCGGTGGAGGCGCAGAGCAAGGTACTCGCAGCACCATTCCGACATAGATCAGATTCGCATTGTAAAGATGATTTAATATCGTCAGTGTCTGCCAACTCACACCGTAATGCAGCGCGAGGCGGAACAGTGTATCGCCCGGTCGAACGATATAGTAGCCGCAGTTGCTCGTCGGCGGATAACTCACCGGCGGCGGATAAGCACACGGCACCTGTAGTACCATTCCGACATAAATAAAGTTCGGGTTGTAAATCCCGTTCGCCGCGGCGAGCGCATAGTACGAGATGCCGTACCGCAGCGCGATGCGGAATAAATTATCGCCGGGCTGTACGACGACGGTGCAGCCGTACCACGCGGGCGCGGGCAAATCGGACGTGGGATTGGTACGACTCGCGGCGCGGGTAGAAATTGGAAATGTCGCGAGTGTTATCGCGAGGAGCAGTGCGAACAGGATCGCGGCGATGAAGAGTCGAGAGGGAATGTGTTGCACCGGAACCTCCATGAAGCAATGGACGCGTCACTCTTGGATCAAGACCGCGCGTGCGGGCGCGCCTTCCGCGCGTTTTAATTTCAGTGGCAGGCAGATAAGCTGATACGCGCCCGCAGCAATCTCAGTAAGATTCACTCCTTCGACTATTATAACACCGGCTGCCAGTAAAAGTCTATGGACCTGAGCTTCGTCCGCGCCGAACAGTTCTGCCGAAAGATAATCAATCGCGACCAGCCGCACGCGGTGTTCGATCAACCATTCCGCGGCGGACGGCGCGAACGCCACAAAGTTTTCTTGAAAGTCATTCTTCATCCAAAGCGCGGAATTGCTCGTCTTGAAAAGAATTCGTTCGGCGCGCGCGGGCACACTCGCATTTTCGAGATCGACCGCGGTGATCGCTTCTTTAACGCCGCTCAGATCAACCACGACCGCTTGCCCGATCAAAATGTTCAGATCGAGTTCGTCCACCGTCGCTCCGCCGCGAATAAAATGCAGTGGCGCGTCGATGTGCGTGCCGGTGTGCGCGCCCATCTCGATACGCGACAAGGTGAGCGAATCACCTCGATTCACATCCGAGGTGCGCTCGAGCTTGACCGCCGGATCGCCTTTGTAAACCGGCGTTTGATTGGAAATCGGAACCGAGATGTCGAAGATGTGCATAGGAGCGGGAGGGAAGACGGACGCCATTACGCACCATCCTCCGTCCTTGTCATTCTCTCGTGAGTTGTGCGATGCTCTCGGCAATCTGCGCGGGTTCGCCGATTGGCGGCAAGCACATTTGACCGACGCAGATGTACGCCTGCGCGCCGTTCGTCGGCGCGGGATAGCCGAGCGTCTCTAATCGCGCCGCGTCACGCGACGGATCCACCAGTTCGATAATTTTAGCGGGCGAGTACTGTTTGAGCGAAACGTTCAAAAGTTCGCGCGAGTCCTCCGCGTCCGCCTCGCCCACGATCGCGATGTGCAGCGGATAATTCAGCAGGTGATCTACCGCCTGCGCGTAATTTGCCGCGGTGAACGAGTAGCGTTCATAGAGCGGCGCAAAGAACGCCAGGGCGCGTTCCGCCGCGGCGCGATATTTTTCCTCATTCGTGAGATGGTAAAGACGCGTCAGCGCTTCTGCCATCGCCGCATTTTCGGCGATTGATTTGTCGGGCAGACGCAACAAGCCGGGCGCGTCCGCTCGCGGCGCTTCACTGAAAAATCCGCCGTATTCCTTATCCAGCAAATGTTCCAACGCGAATTCCGCGAGCAGGCGCGCGCGTGTGAGGTACGTCGGGCGCGCACTGGATTCAAAAGCATCGAGGGAAGCCAGCGCGACGTACGCTTGATCCGCGAGTAGTCCGGGGAGTTGCGGCTGGTC
>JBBSHK010000408.1:0-3553 GCA_038253185.1 Anaerolineae bacterium
GTAATCAATTATTTTCGTCGCTTGAGCGGGTTCAGCCGTACTGCGAAATTGTTTTTGATCCATACCTTCGTGGCAGGGCTGGGCTTTAGCTTGCTCATGCTGCTCTATAACCTCTACATCCTGAGCGTCGGTTTTCACCAAGATATGATCGGGCTGGTAACTGCGGTCGCGTCCATTGTCGCCGTCGTCGCCGCGATCCCGATGGGCATTGTGGCGAATCGCTTTGGTTACAAATGGTCGATGATTGTCGGCGTCATCGGTTCGGCAATCGCCATCGCGCTGCCGCTCTTTGTGCCGAGAGCAGAAGTTTTCGTTGGTATTGAGCTGCTCTGGGGAATTGTGTTTACGCTCTTTATCATCGTCGGCGCGCCCTTCATCGCGGACAATTCGACGGCGGAAGAACGACCCTATTTGTTCAGTCTTCAGTTCGCGCTGCTGACCTTGACCGCGTTCATTGGCAATTTGTTTGGCGGAAATTTGCCGCAGCTTTTTGCGAATTGGTTGAACGTTGGAGCAGAATCGCCCACCGCGTATCAAGGCGCGCTCTTGGTCGCGGTCGTACTCATGATTCTATCGGCAGTGCCGCTGATGTTTTTGTCGAGACCGAAAGTCCAGGCGCACGTGCTACGCCCGCGCCTCACGATTCGCAATCGGCGGAAAATTGCCAAGCTGATGCTGCCCAATGTTTTCGGCGCGCTCGCGGGAGGGCTGGTCATCCCATTCGTCAATGTGCTCTGGAAAGTCTCATTCAATCTGAGTGATGCGACGATTGGAGAAATATTTGCGGCTTCCGCATTGATAATGACCGCGATGAGTATGGTCGCGCCAATGTTGAGCAATCGTTACGGTCTGGTCAAGCTGATGGTCGTCACGCGGTGCGCGGCGGTTGTAGGACTCGTCGCATTTGGATTTTCGCCCTGGTTTATGCTCGCGCTGGTTGGATTCCTCGGGCGCGATGTGCTGATGAATTTGTCGCGACCGCTCGGCGATCAATTCACAATGGAACAGAGTCACGTCGAGGAACGCGCGGCGGTGTCATCACTCTCGACGATGGTGTTCAATCTCGCATGGGCGGGCAGTTCATGGGTCAGTGGAATTCTGCAAACGGAAGGACAACTCGCCATTGTGTTTGCGGCGAGCACCGTCCTGTATCTGATCTCAATCGCGCTGCTTCATTTCCTGTTCGGCGAAAACGCGAGCTCGGACGTTTCAATCGAAGCGGCGACCACCGGCATTTCATCCGCCTACGGTTCACCGGCGGAATGATCGGGTTTCCCCTCCTTTCAAAGGAGGGGTCAGGGGAGGCAATAATGAATATTCGAATTCGAAATTATCGCGAACATGACTTGGGACTCGTCACAGTATTGCTGAATGCGATTGAGGCTGTGGACCAAGTCGGGCAGGGAACGACCGCTGAAGAATTGCGCGAAGAATTCGCCACGCCGGAATTTTTTCCAGAGCAAAATGCGTTCGTCGCCGAAGATGATCGCGGACAAATCGTCGCATTCGGCGCGGTTTATCTGAAACACGAGGAACTCGAAAGCGGCTTTGGCGCGCGGCTCAGCGTGCATCCCATCTACCGCGGGCGCGGTTTGGAAGACCGCCTACTAAATCGCCTGATCGAGCGCGCGCAGGAACGCTTGCCGCAGATCACAGCAGAGAACGTGTACTTTAGCACATTCACGCACTCTGCTTATCAGGAAAAATTGCGCGCGCTGGAACGCGCCGGGATGAATGAGGTCCGGCGCAGTTGGATGATGCGCTGCTCGCGACTCGACAATCTCGGCGCAGCAAATTTCCCCCCTGCTTTCCTCATTCGCAATTTTCGGAGGGGCGAGGACGATGAAGAATCGCGCGACGCGCTGAACGCCGCCTTCCGCGACCACTGGTCGCACGCGGATGAATCGGCTGAACGCTGGCAGCACTTTTTGAATCTGGAGCGGTATCGTCCAGACCTGACCGTGATCGCCGAAGATACGCGTAGCGGGCGCATCGCTGGCTTTTGTCACATCGTTGTCAACGAACTGGAGAACCAGCGACTCGGTCGCCAGCGCGGGTGGATCGATATTCTCGGCGTGCGTCCCGAATATCGCAAACAAGGACTTGGCGAAGCGTTAATTTTGCAAGGGATGCAAAATCTGCGCGATGCGCGAATGCAAGAAGCCGCGTTGTGGTGCGATTCCGAAAATCTGACGGGCGCCACGCGAATTTATTTTCGCGTCGGCTTTCAGGTCGCGCAGACGTGGAGCATTCATCTCAAGTACCTGCGCGGCAGCGGCATCTACGCGCAAGCCGAACCGGAATTCGCGTTGGCGTGAGAAGGGTTGAAGGTTGAGGGTGAAAAATTGAACGTTGACTTTTAACCTTCAACCTTTGATTTTAACTTTCCACTTCCGTTTATGTTCGCGAACTATCGCCAACTCTCGCGCAACACCGTCGTTCTCGCGGCGTCAATCGGGGTTGTGCTCGGCGCGTTCTTTGCGTGGTATCCGCTGCTGCCGCTGCATCTACGCGCGCTCGGCGCGAATGATTTTGAGATTGCTGTCTGGTTCACGGTCTTTGCGCTCGCGCACACACTGCCCGCGTTCGGCGGCGGAATGCTCGCGGACCGCATCGGTCGAAAGTGGGTCGCGCTCGGACCTGGAATACTTCTTGCTCCGCTCTACATCTTCGCGAGTCTCACGCGCGATTGGCACGTGCTCGCCGTGATTCTAATCTTTACCAATATTCTCGGCGCGGTGCAGTGGCCCGCAATGCAGGCGCTGATTTCGGAATCGGACGAGGCGCAGCGCGCGACCGCATTTTCGTTGATCGAAGTTTTTGTCCTCATCGCGGCGGGGATCGGTCCGGCGATCAGTGCTTTGTTGTTGCCGTGGCTCGGAGTTGCCGGATTTATTTTCATTCACGGTGTGGTGATGATTCCTGCGACGATTATTCGCGCGACTGAATTGCGCGAGACACACGAGGCACATCATCGCCAACCGATGCGACACACCAAGTGGCGCGCGGCGATTACGCCGACGGCCGCGTGGATCATCGCGGCGAACACACTCTTCGCGCTTGGACTTGGACTAACGATTAATGGTCCTTTCATCGCAATCTTGGCGCACGATGTTTGGACTTTGAGCGAACAACAATTTCAGGCAATGAACACTATCGGCTCGCTCGCCGCGTTCGGTGGAATTTGGCTTGGCAGCCGCGCCGATGCGTGGGGCAGTCGCCGCGTGTGGGCAATCGCGGCGCTCGGTTTCAGTGTCGCGCTCGTTGGCTGGGGACTCGCGCCGAACGCGACCATAGGGATTATTTTTGTGCTCGCCGGAAATCTTTTTAATGAAACGCTTTTTATTGTCGGCGAAACGTTGCTCGCGCAGCACACCACCCGCGCGACGCGCAGTTTTCTCTTTGGCATTTCCGCGACAGTGAGCGGACTCGCGGGCGTGCCGGGACCGGCGGTCGGCGGCTGGCTAGTTTCCGTCACGCGCCTTGCCGCACCGTTTATTGCGGGCGCATTCGCGATTTTGTTCAGCGTCGGCGCGGTCGTGCCGGTTCACGA
>JBBSHK010000409.1:0-3532 GCA_038253185.1 Anaerolineae bacterium
AAGCTCGCGCAGCGCGGCGACTTCATTCATCCCCGCGAGTCCCGCGAGCGCGCCCGAGAGCGCCATGACCGCGATGATATTACGCGCGAGGCTGATGCCTGCGTAACGCGCCGCGTTCGGATTGTCGCCGATCACGCGAATTTCGTAACCCCAGCGACTGCGATAGAGAATCCACGTGAGCACGATTGCCGCGCCGATGCCAAGCAGGATGCCGGGGTGCGCGGTGAGACCCGCGAGGATCGGGAACTGGCGCGCGTTTTCGGTTAGACGGGGCCACGTCGCCGCGGGGGGGAATCGACCCGTCGATTCAAAATCCCCGATGCTCCACGGACCGACGACGACAAAATATTCGATCCAGTGGTACGCGACATAGTTGAGCATTAGGGTCGTGATTATCTCGTTGATGTTGAAACGCGCTTTGAGGAATCCCGGGATCGCGCCGTAGAGTCCGCCGACAACGAAACCCGCGAGCGCCATGGCGGCGAGCATCGCGATTTGCGGAGTGGTCTTGGGCAGTAGAAAAATCGCGACGCCGGTCGCCGCCCACGCACCGAAAAACATTTGACCATCCGCGCCGATGTTCCACAACTTCATGCGAAACGCCAGAATGCACGCGAGTGCGGTCAGCAAAATGGGGGACGCTTTGACGAGGGTATCCGAGAGTGGACCGAAGCAGAGCGAACCCTTGGGGCAGGGCTGATTCGCGAGCGCGGCAGTAATTCCCGCCTGCCAATCTTGAGGCGTACCGTACGCTTCCTGAAAAATTCGGCGGTAGGTTTCAAGCGGATCGTTCGCGCCGGCGAGCTGCAGCACCACACCGCCGACGACGAGCGCGAGCAAGACGCCGAGCACGGTCGAGAGCACACCCGCCCAACCCGGATTGCGCCGACGCGTTTCAACCGTCAAGCGATACTCACTGCTAGGCACATTCATGTTTCAACAACTTTGTTAGCGGCTACCCGTTATTCAAGATCACTCTGTTCCGCCCATCATCAACCCGATCTTTTCGATGTCGGCGTTCTCACTCGGCATCCCGCCAACAATTTGTCCTTCATAGATTACCGCGATGCGGTCAGTGAGCGCGAGGAGTTCGTCGAGGTCTTCAGAGATGAGCAGGATCGCCGCGCCCGCATCGCGCTGTTGAATGAGCAGCTTGTGCACGCCTTCGGTTGCGCCCACATCCAACCCGCGCGTCGGGTGGACCGCAATCATCAGTTTGGGATGCGTCGAGATTTCGCGCGCGAGGATCAGTCGCTGCAGGTTTCCACCCGACAACATGCGCGCCGGCGTCTCAATCGTCGGCGTCGCGATCTTGAACTCGGTCACAAGGCGCTCGGCATTTTCGCGGACGGCGGCAGCATCGATGGACAAGCCCGAGGCGATCGGCGAACGGCGGAACGATTTCAAGATCAGATTCTCGGCGACGCTCAGGTTCGGTACGCTGCCGAATGCGGCGCGGTCTTCGGGAATGTGCGCAAGGTGTTCACTCACGTCAGCCCAGCGAGTGTGATCGTCCAATGTGCGTCCCTCGAACGAAACGCGTCCGCCCGTCAAGCGGCGCAGACCCGTCAATACCTGCGCGAGTTCTTGTTGACCGTTGCCCGCGACGCCCGCCAGTCCGACGATTTCTCCCGCGCGAATTTCCAGCGACAGTTCGCGCAGCGCAGGCAGCCCGAGGTCATTGTTGGCGCGTAGGTTTTCAATCTTTAGAATGACCTCGTCCGGCTCTGCCTTTTTCTTTTCGATTTTGAAAAGTACTTCGCGCCCGACCATCAGTTTGGCGAGCTGTGCTTTGGTTGCCCCTTTGGCGGACACCCCTGACGCAGTCACCTTGCCGCGACGCAGCACCGTCACGCGGTCGGCGATCGAGACCACCTCGTCCAACTTGTGCGAGATGAAAACAATCGAGTGCCCGCGCGTCGCCATATCGCGCAATGTGCGAAAGAGTGATTGCACCGCCTGCGGCGTCAGCACCGCCGTCGGTTCGTCCATAACCAAAATTTTCGCGCCGCGGTACAGCATTTTCAAAACTTCGACGCGCTGCTGTTCGCCCACCGAGAGCTGCCAAATTTTCGCGCGAGGATTTACATCCAGACCGTACTGTTCCGCCAGCGCGCTGACCTTGGCTTCGACCTGTTGGAGGTTCAACAAAAAGCTGCGATGTATTCCGAGCACAACGTTTTCCGCAACGGATAATGACGGCACCAGCATAAAGTGCTGATGAATCATTCCGATGCCGTGCACGATGGCGTCGCGCGGGGAGCGCAGGATCACGTGCGCGCCATTCACAAAGATTTCGCCCGCGTCGGGGTGATACAGCCCGGAGAGAATATTCATCAGCGTACTTTTGCCCGCGCCGTTTTCTCCGAGCAGCGCATGGACTTCGCCCACGCGACCGGACAGGTCGATGTGATCATTCGCCAAAACGCCGGGGAAGCGTTTGACGATGCCGCGCATGTCAAATGCGTTCGGAATGTCGGACATTTTTGTTTGTAGGGGCGAACGGCCGTTCGCCCCTACGATGCATACTGGTTTACGGCATCGGCGGGATCGTGCCCTGAATGCCTTCGGCGAGCCAGTGCATACAGATCTTGCACGCCTTGCGGTCGGTGAGTTTGAACGCTTTGATAGTGCCCTCGTCAATGCCTTCCAGGTCTTCTTGCGCCAACGCTTGACCGGCGGGCACAATTTCCTTTCCGGTGTTATCTTTCAGCGGACCCTTGAACACCTCAAAGCGCGTGAACTTGCCCGCGAGCATATCCGCGAGTTTAGCCTTGACCTTCGTAACGGCGTCGGCGGGCACACCCTTTTGCGGCGATTGCCCTTCCATAAAACCAAACAGCCCAACGATGCCGGTGTTGGCGTCGCGATAATCATTGCCCGGCTTCCAGGTCTTGGCTCGAATCTGCTTGGCGATGTCGAGATAGACCGGACCCCAGTTCCAGTACGGTGTGCCGAGACAGTGATCGGGATCGGGCTTGCATGCATTCACGTAATCGTAAGTGAACGCCCACTTGCCGCGCTGTCCCGCGGCAACGAGCGGACCCGGTGTATCCGAACCGATGAGCACGACGTCAACGCCCGCGTCGAGCAGCGATTGCGCCGCCTGCTTTTCCTTATCCGGATCGTACCAGGTGTTAATCCAGCGCACCTCCATCGTACATTCGGGGCAGGTCTGTTTCACGCCAAGCATGAACGCGTTGCCGAGGCGGATGACTTCGGGCAGGGGCCACGGCGCGACGTAACCAAGTTTCGTATTATTATCTGCCTTGGCGCGCGCCCCGGCAATCATGCCGGCGAGATATTTCATATCTTCCATCGAGCCAAATAGATTGCCGTAATTCTTTCCGTTGCTGCGATAGCCGGAGACATGCAGCCAACTGATGTTAGGGAATTCGTCAGCCAGAGTATCCATGGTCGGACCGTACTCAAAGGTGGTGCCGATGATGAAATCAAAACCCTTGCGCGCGAGCGAGCGCATCACCGACTCAGCATCGGGACCTGGGTTGATCAATTCGACGTACTGGACGGC
>JBBSHK010000410.1:0-3511 GCA_038253185.1 Anaerolineae bacterium
CGATAATGTTGCTTTAACGCGGGATGTCCCCACTGTACGCCCGTGTCGGCATTCGCATAGACGATGCCCTGTCCCCGAAAGCCTTGCGCCCACACCGCGGGCGCGTTGATCTTGCTAATGTTCCATTCAATCGCGGTGGGGGCGAGCGGCGCGGCATCGAGCGGCGTTTGTGGAATCGGCAGTTCGAGTCGTATCTTGGCATCCGATTCGATGCGCGCCACCTCCTCGCGCGCGGCGAGTTGTTCAACTAGCGCGCGGTTCGCGTTTTCGATGACAATCAGATTGGCAATATAGTACGTGCTGTAGGTGACGCCGAGCCGGTCGAGTCGCGCGCGCAGCGGCGCTTGCGCGCGATCTGCCGTCGCGCGCAGCGCGTTGAAAACAAACTCACCTTTTTCTTCTTTGGTCCGGAGCTTTGCCGCGCCGGAAAGGTCAGCTTGCTCGCGCAGGGTCACCAGAATTTGCGCGGTGTCGCCGTTCTCAATTTGCGCCAGCACACTTGGCTCGATCTTGTTCGAGAATAGGATGGCGGCTTGCGCGGTGTTGTTCGCGCCGAAAGAATTCGGAACGACATTCAGAGCCGCGACAAAAACAAATACGGCGAGAGTGATGAGAACGCGGAAAATTTTCATGCGGCTCCTTGAAAGAATAATTTACTGCAGAAACACAGAGAACGCGCAAACAGCAATTTCATTTTCTCTGTGCTCTCTGCCTGCCCTGTCTAAAGACAATCTTCAGACTGGCGCTTCCGCCGTACTATCGTAGATCCTTTAGGACGGCAGTCCAGGGTTTCTCTGTGGCGAGTAATTCAGCGCCCGCGATAAATTTCGAGATACTGCTGGTACTGTTCGTAGACGGTGCGGACGTAGAGATAACTCTCGGGCAGATGGATGACCTCGACCGAGACATCGACATCCGGGCGCTGCCATTTTTTCGCGGTGCCCGGACCGCCGTTGTACCCCATCAGCGAGTAAAAAATATTTCCGTTAAAGTAGCGCACGAGCTGCCCAAAGAAATGCGCGCCGAAGCGCACGCTGACGTACGGCTTGTAGAGATCGCTGGACGCGAACCCACGCACGCCGAGATCACTCGCAATGCCCTGCCCCGTTTTCGGCATTACCTGTGTAAGACCGGTCGCGCCGACCCACGACTTGCTGCGCGGATCGAAACTGCTCTCCTGTCGAATCAGCGCAAAGTAGAGCGCGGGATCAAATCCGTGCTTCTCCGCATACGGCACGACCAGATCGGCATAGTACGTCGGATAAATCAGTTGGCGTAAATAGCGCGGGAGTTGTTCGTCGTTGCTGATGCCCGAAAGTGATTTGATGAGTTTCGCGGCTTGGATCGAGCGGTAGAAATAATTATTGTCCTGATAATAACGCGCCAGCGCGTAGAGCGCGCGTGGATCACTCTTGAAGGTTTCATTCACGACCTTGAATTCGTCGTCGGCATCGGACGCGCGATCGAGATTCGCCAATTCCGCGCCGCGCGCAAAACGCGGGTTGTTCTGAACGGTTGATGGGAGCGCGCGGCTGACCGCGCCGCCGCGCGACCAGCTTGCCAGCCACTTTTCAAATTCGGCAAGATCACTCGCGCTGTCCATCACGTATGTGTTCTGATCGAACTCGCCATTCATCGGCGCGGCGCCGAGCGCGTCGCGTGCGCGCCAACTGTAATAATTCGCCGCGGGCTTGGTCGCCTGTTGGAAAAAATCGCGCGCCGCGTTTTCGTCGCCGTTCGTACGCGCGAGCTTGCCGAGCCAATAGCCCGCGCGTGAAGCTTGCGTCGAGAGCGGATAGGTCTTGAGCAGACTGGTCCAGCGCGTGGTCGCGGCGGTATTATCTTTCGCGAGGTAATAGTCCCAGCCCGCGTCGAACAGCGCGGCAGGCGCCCAGCTGCTCGTGGGAAAACGCGCGACCAAGCGTTCGTACTCGGACGCGGCTTCGTTCAACCGTCCCGCGTCTTCCAGCGCGTTCGCGGCGAGCCAGAGCGCATCGTCGGCGCGCGGGTCGGTCGGATACAGCGTCACGAATTGTCGGTAGCTCGCGAGCGCCCCGGCAAGATCGCCCGCGCGCGCCTGCGCGCCCGCTTTGCCGTACCACGCATCCCGCACGCGCGTATCCGTCGGGTGCGTGTTGATAATTTCGTCGAATGATTTCACCGCCAGCGCGGCGTCGCCGTTTTTCTGGTACGCCAGCGCGGTGAAATAATGCGCCTCCGCGTTGTGATTCGGATTCGCCTTGACATAGCGCGCAAACGCCTGCGCCGCTCCGTCGTAGGATTCGTGATAATAATCCGCCAGCCCACGTAAATAATCGTTGACCGGCTCACCCGCCGCGACCAGCGCGGCGAGCGCGTCGAATCCACCGTCGGTGTCGGTAAAAGTCGCGAGCGCGTGCTGCCAGTGCGCCACTGCGGGCACGTGTTGCCGTGAAGCTTCGAGCGCGACGCCCCACTGATATTCAACATCTGCCGCGGTCTTGTCATTCGGCGCAAGCGTCAGCGCTTCGCTCAACCGCGCGGCGGCAAGCCCCGGCTCGCCCAACTTGGAATGAACGTTCGCGATTTTTTTGAGAATGGCGACACGCGCGGCAGCGGGCAATGTCGTATCCTTGAGCGCGATGCCATATTGTGAAATCGCGCCGACGGGATTTCCCGCCGCGAGCATTACGTCCGCGAGCTCGGCGTCGAGGTCACCCGCCAGCGCGTGACTGTGAGCGCGATAGGCGCGCAGGTGATCGAGCGCAGAATTATAGGCGCGTTGTTTGGTCAAAATATCCGCGAGAAAATAATGTGAGCGCGCGGCGAAAGAGTCGTCGGTGTTCTCGCTAATCACCGCGTTGAGCGCCGGCGCCGCGTTGGCGTAATCACCCGCGAGCCACAAACTTTCGCCCAGACGAAAACGCGCTTCACGCGCGAGCGCCGGTTCGGGATACGCGCGCAACACCGCGCGGAAGGATTCCGCAGCGTGCGCGTAATCGGCATCGCGGCGCAGCGCGAGTCCCTGATTGAACGCGTCGGATGAAACGGGCGGCGGCGTGGGTGGCGGTACTTCGAGCGTGGGCGTCGGCTCGGGCGAGGCTGTGAATTCCGGCGTCGGCTCATTCGCAACCGCAGCCGACGCGGGCGTTGAATTCTGTGCTACGCGCGCAGAAAAAACCTCCGGAATAAATTGTGCGGCGAAATCAGATTTGGCGGCGAAAGCGACGAACGCTGTGATCAGGAGACTGGAGGCAATCGCAAAGGCGAGGATTCCGATTACTACGGGTCGTGCTAACTTCATTACGCCGACGATTATATCCACGAATGCGCATATCGCCAAATTCGCGGAGGGTCGGTGGAAAGTTAAGAGTGAAAGGTTAAAAGTTAACGGTTGATGTGCTTTGAGCTCCTACATTCGGCGTACAGGCTTCAACTTTAAACCTTTGACGAAATTCAAATTGACGACGATTGAGAATTACGCTATACTCTCGTCTCGACAGTTCGGGGCGTGGCGCAGTTCGGTAGCGCG
>JBBSHK010000411.1:0-3511 GCA_038253185.1 Anaerolineae bacterium
AGAGACACGGTGAAAAATCGCGATCACGAGCGGCGTTGTCGTGAACTGCACCACGAGATTCACGACCAACAGGTCGGTCAGAAACTCGACGCCTTTTTTGGTGCGCTCGTCAAAGCGAAAGCGGCTGAGCTTGCGTTCGATCCAGAGGCTGAGCGGACGGGTGTAGAGCACGAGTCCCAGGGTACCCATAAACGACAGCTCAAAGCCCGCGTCCCACAGCGCGGTAGGATTGAATAGTGTGATGAAGACCGCCGCGAGCGCGAGTGAATTCAACGCAAAGGTTTGGCGACCGAAGCGCACGGCAATCACGGCGAGGATGCTCATAATCGCCGCGCGTACTGCGGACGCGCCCGAACCGACCAGCAGCGTATAAATAACCAGCGCGCTGATAACGAATGCATCCGCGAGCCAACCTTTGTGGACGCGCTGCGCGAGCTGGGTGAAAAAACCGGCGATCAGCGCGATCTTGAATCCATCGATGGCGATCAAGTGTGTGGCGTTGGTTTTGGCGAACGCGTCTTTGAGCGCGCGCGGTAGGTCCTGATTGTGACCGAGGAGAATTCCGGCGAGCAGCGAGGCAGTCGGTTCGGGCAAGAGGATTTTTTCCGCGTTCAGCGCGGCGGCTTTGAAATCGAGCAAGCGCGCAAAGAACCAATTTCCATGATCGTGTGAAAGCACATAGACGCGGGCGCGGCGCACCGTCGTAAACACCGACTCGCGCGCGAGAAAATCGCGATAGGAAAAATCAGCCGCATCGGGCGGAGTCGTCGGCTCGCCGTCAAACTGAATCTCGTCACCGTACTGCGCGGGTGTGTCGCGCGGCGCTTGCACCAGCGCGCGTCCTTGCAGCACACGCCATTGGTTACTGCTCTCGATTTTATTCACATCGACGCGCAGGTTGGTGTATGTGTCGCGCGTGTCCGGCTCGGCGGTGACGATGCCAATCAGCGAAACGCGCCCGCGGTCATTGAATTCCGCGAGCGCACCGTTGGAAGAATTCGGGAGCGCGATCTGGTACCGCAGCGCGCCGAGAATCAGCGCGAGGAAAACAAAATGGACGCGCCGCAGATTTTCATCGCGCCACCACACCGCGAGATAACCGACGGGCAGCACGAGCAGCCACAACCAGACGGTGAGCGGCAGCGCGAAAAACGCGGCGAGCGTGATGCCAACAACCCAGCCCGCCGCGAGGTAAATCAGAATCATGGCAGTCGTTCGGGCACGATTCGAAGACAGAGATCAGGGACAGTGATTGACCGTCGAGGTGGGAGTCGGAGTCGAGGTGCGCGTTGGCGTCGCGGTCGGCGTGACCGTCCCGGTCGCAGTCGGCGCGCAGGTCGGCGTCCGCGTGTTCGTGGGAGCAGTGGTGCTCGTCGGTGTGTTGGTGCTTGGCGGCGGATTGGTGTTCGTGGGCGTCACGACGATGATGATCGGAGTGAACGAAGGCGTCGCGCTTGGATTCGGCGTCGCCGTAATAATGATCGGCGTTTGCGTAAAGATCGGCGTGAAGGTCGGCGTGAAGCTTGGGATGGGCGTCGGTGTCGCCTGATTAAATCCAAAGTCGATGCCGAGGAAGGCGCCGCAACCGAACATATTGACGGTCACGATTTGTGGAGTGGTCGCATACCAGCCCGAAGGCAGCGCGGCTTGTACGCGATACGTTCCGAATGGCAGTCCCGCGAATTGATAAGTGCCGAACGAATCGCTGATCGCGGTCGAGATAGTTCCACCGGAAGAATTTTGCAGATTGAGCACCACGCCGGAAAGATTCGGTTCGCCGGCATCGCGCGCTTGATTGCCATTAATGTCGTTGTACGCTTTTCCAGAAATTCCAACCGAGCACGGCGTTGACGTCGGCAGTACCGGTGTTGCGGAGGGAACCGGCGATGGCGGCACTGGCGTATGAGTTGGCAACGGTGTCGAGGTCGCCAAGGGAATTGACGTCGGCAACGGTGTCAGTGTTGGCGGCACAAAGGTCGGGAGAGGAGTTTGCGTCGGGGTTGGTGTTGGCGCGGGTATGACAGTAAAGCGCCACGTCGTCTCGCGCTTGTTGCCGGAAGCGTCGATGATGCTGACCGTCGCGGTGTGAGGTCCCAGCGCGAGCGCGCCACTGTACGCCGCGGCATTTTGGCTGATGCTGGATAATGGACTCAAATCAGCGCCGTCGATCAAGAGTTTCGTACGCGCGGGGTCAACGCTCTTGTCATCGTGATACGACGCGAGCACCGTAATGAGCGGAGCCATTGCGACGCTCCCACCATCAGGCGGATCGAGCCGATCGACCGTTGGAACGGTCGTGTCGCGGAACGCCAACAAGTAAACGCAACTGACGAGAAGCACCGCGAGCGCGAGACCAATCAGCGCCGCAATCGCAGTGCTGGAGAGATTGCAGCCGGGCGCTTCTGCGGGAATAAACGCGGGACGGCGTCGCGTCACGGTCGTCGTCGAAGTTGTTGCCACTGGCACAGGTGTCGGAATGGGCTGCGGGATGGGTTGCGGCTGCGCGACCGGCGTGGGCGTAACGGGCGGGACGGGCGACGTTGTTGGTTGGGCTTCCGCGACCGGCGGCGTTTCCACTCTGGCTCGGATCGGCGGTGCTGCCATCGCATCGACAACTTTTTTCCGCAGCGATTGCGTCAGCGAGTCCGGCATCACCAGCAGGGGCAGCAAACCGAACAGGGTGCCACCGTGCGCGGGGATTCGTCGGCGCAGACCGAGTATGCGGTCCGCGTCGATTTGCGCCGAAGTCGGTCGTCCTTCGGCGCGCGCTTGCGCGTCAAATTGTCGCGTGAAGGACTTGCGCGCTTCGTCGATGAGTCGCGGCAAATCGGTACGTTGCACGCCGAGCGCCCGCGCTTTTTCCGTCGGCGAGAGCGCGTGCAATTCCTCGACAATCAGGATCGCGCGGTGGAAGGCGGGCATCGCGCGCGCCGCTTTCCAAATATCGCCGCCCAGTCCCGCCGCACTGGGTTCCTCCGATGGAGGCAGCGCGTCCAGCCAACCCTTTTGGCGCAGCCAGGTTAGACCTGCTTCACGCGCGAGACTGTAGAGCCAACCCTGCACCGATTCACGCGCGGGCAGACCCGCAACCGCGCCGGGCACGCGCGTAAAAGCCTCTTCGAGCAGAATCGCTGCCTGATCGCGGTCGCCGACAAGGCGCGCGAGAAAATCGTAGAGGTCGGCGCTGTAACGATCAAATAAATGCGCCAGCGCCTCGCGACGTCCTTGCTGAATATGTTGGATGAGCTGCTGGTCGGATACGGTCGCCATAGGAAATTCTGGTGAATTCTAACACAGGCGCGCGCGAAATTCAATCACGACGGGGGACGGACGATGGACGACGAGCGCCGGAAGAACGCGAACCCATCTCTTTCTCCCCTTATCAAGGGAAGATGTAAGGGGGGTCACGACGCCGCTTCGATCGAAACATCGGTGCGGCGCGAGAGTTGACCGAGGGTAAGTCCGGCGCGCCACGCGAAAAAGAGTCCGAGCAGCGTTACCGGAACGATCA
>JBBSHK010000412.1:0-3502 GCA_038253185.1 Anaerolineae bacterium
CGTTCACGCCCGAGTCGGCGCTGCAAGCGATTGAAGAGATCGGCTATCCGGTGATTCTCAAACCGGCGATTGGCTCGTGGGGGCGCTTGCTTTCCAAAGTCAACGACCGCGATGCCGCCGAGGCAATTCTTGAACACAAAGAAATTCTCGGCTCGTATCACCACTCGATTTTTTACATTCAGGAATACATTCGCAAGCCCAAGCGCGACATCCGCGCGTTCGTGATCGGCAACCAAACGATTGCGGCAATTTATCGCGCGGCGGAGCACTGGATTACGAATACCGCGCGCGGCGGCATCGCCACCAATTGTCCCGTGACGCCGGAACTGGATGCCTTGTGTGTCGCGTCGTCGAACGCCGTCGGCGGCGGCATCACGGGCGTGGATGTGATGGAAGACGAACTGCGCGGCTTACTCGTGAACGAAGTGAATTACACCATCGAATTTCGCAACAGCATCGCGACCACCGGCGTGGACATTCCGAATCGCATCCTCGATTATTTGCTGGCGGTGGGCGAACGCGAAATCAATCCGCTCGCGACCGCGCCGCTGCCCGATGTCGCCGCGCTTGCATTCGCGCGTTAACGCCAATGTCGGAACGTCAGCCGATTAATTTTGCCGCTTATATCGAAAGCACGCGCACAAGAGCTTGCGCCTTTTGCGAAATCGTCGCGGGGCGACTGCCGCATCACATCATTCATCAGGATGACGCGGCGGTTGTTTTTCTAAATAAATATCCGACACTGTACGGCTATACATTGGTTGCCCCGCGCGCGCATCGCGAGCAGGTCACCGGTGATTTCTCACTCGAGGAATATCTTGAACTCCAGCGCCTAATCTATCGCGTGGGTGAAGCGATTCGGCAGGTGGTGGCGACTGAGCGGATGTATATTCTGTCGCTGGGTAGCCAAGAAGGCAATCGTCACGTGCACTGGCATCTCGCGCCTTTGCCGCCGGGCGTTCCGTTCGAGCAGCAGCAGTTCGAGGCATTGAGCATCGAAAAAGGTGTGCTGAATTTGTCGGATGAAGAGGTGGCTGCGCTCGCCGCGCGAATTCGGGAGCGAATGCAATTCAATCTGCAATCCGAAATCCGCAGTCCGAAATTATGAAAATATCCATTGTCGGCGCTTCCGGCTATGCGGGCGGCGAACTCTTGCGAATTTTGCTGCGGCATCCACGCGTCGAAATCGCGCAGGTCACCTCCGAGTCGCACATCGGCGAATACGTCTACCAGACGCATCCGAACCTGCGCGCGCAGACGACGCTCCAATACACCGCGCGCGATCAGTTGCAGAAATGTGATCTGCTTTTTCTCGCGCTGCCGCACGGCGAAGCACAAAAAAATATCGCGCACTATTCGTCGCTCGCGCCGCGCATCATTGACTTGTCCGCCGATTTTCGTTTGCGCGACGCAGAGAATTATCGCAAGTGGTACGGCGAGCACGCGAACGCGGATTGGTTGAGTAAATTTATGTACGGCTTGCCGGAACTGCATCGCGCGGAAATGAAAGACGCGCGTTATATCAGCGGCGTCGGCTGCAACGCGACCTGCTCGATTCTCGCGATCCTGCCGCTCTTGCGCGCGGGCTTGATTGATGAGACCAAGCCGATTGTTGTTGACGTCAAAGTTGGATCGAGCGAAGGTGGTAATTCGCCGAATCCCGGCTCACATCATCCCGAACGTTCGAGCGTGATTCGCACCTACGCGCCGACGCGTCACCGCCACACCGCCGAAGTCGAACAGGAGTTGAAACTGAACAACATTCATATGACGATCACGTCGGTTGACCTCGTGCGCGGCGCGCTGGCGGCAGCTCACGTTTTTGTCAATCGAGAAGTGAGCGACAAGGATTTGTGGAAAGCGTATCGCACTACTTTTCGTGACGAGCCATTCATTCGCATTGTGAAAGACAAGAGCGGCATCTATCGTTATCCCGAACCCAAGATTCTCGCGGGATCGAATTATGCGGATGTGGGGTTTGAACTGGATGCCGACAACCAGCGCGTCGTTTCCATCTGCGCGATCGATAATTTGATGAAAGGCGCGGCGGGCAGCGCGGTGCAATCGATGAATGTGATGTGCGGCTTGGACGAAAAGACCGGTCTCGAATTTCCGGGACTGCATCCCATTTAGCAATTTGGATCCGGCACCCTGCAATGATCGTCGTAAAAATTGGCGGCTCGCGCGGAATCAATCTCGACCATGTTTGCGCCGACGCCGCGTCGTTGTTCCACGACGGACAAAAGTTGGTGCTCGTTCACGGCGCGGGCAATGAAGCCGACGCGTTGGGCGAAAAATTGGGGCACCCCGCGCGGCACGTGACTTCGCCGCAAGGTTACAGCTCGCGCTATACCGATCGCGCCACGCTGGAAATTTACACGATGGCGGCGGTGGGAAAAATCAACACTTTGCTCGTCGAGCGATTGCAAAAGTTGGGCGTAAATGCGATTGGACTATCCGGCGTGAGCGGACGCGTGATGGAAGGTTCGCGCAAAGACGCGATCCGGATTGTGGAGAATGGCAAGCAGCGCATCTTGCGCGACGACTACACCGGGCGCGTCGAAAAAGTAAACGCCGAGTTGTTGCGCGCGCTGTTGGAGATGAGTTTGGTGCCCGTGATCGCGCCGCTCGCGATTTCGTACGATGGCGACGCGATGAATGTGGATGGCGACCGCGCGGCGGCAATGATCGCGGGCGCGTTGGGCGCGGAACGATTAATTATTTTGACGAATGTGATCGGGCTGATGCGAAATTTTCCCGACGAGA
This sequence comes from Anaerolineae bacterium, assembly GCA_038253185.1. Classification (GTDB taxonomy): domain Bacteria; phylum Chloroflexota; class Anaerolineae; order UBA4142; family SHND01; genus JBBSHK01. The sequence goes on from JBBSHK010000412.1 coordinate 2,767, forward strand.
GCTCGCTCATCACGCGCATCGACAAGAATCGCGTGGAAGATGCGATTCAGTTCGCGGAAGGTCGGATGAAGAAAAAAGTTTTAGGTGCGAGCGAAGCGTTGAATCTCGGCGTGGGTCAGGTGATTCTTGCAGACGGGAGAATTGAGCAGCCGATCCGCCGCGCGTTGGATGGCAAGGGCACGGTGATTGAATAACGCGCGTGAGCAGACGGGAACCGGCAGTTTACGCGTTCATGGATGAGAGTGGCGACCCCGGCACAACTTTTCGTCAAGGCGCGTCGTCACATTTTGTCTTGGCACTGGTTGAGACGACACAGCCCGAAATGCTGCGCGAAGAGTTAAGGCGATTGCGCGCGGTGGTGAATTTGCCCGCTGATTTCGAATTCAGATTCCATGAAAGAAGCAGTATAGAGCGGAACAAGGCAGCATCTGACGCGATTATGCGCAGAGCACAAACGCGTGCGCCCCTTCAAAAAACTCATTGCGCGGAATTCGGAGAGCGAGGAGGGTTTGCAGTATGCCGATATGGTGGCAGGCGCATTAGCCGAACAATTTACCCATGGGGAGTCACCATACGCTGATTATATTGAGAGTAAACTGACTGATCTCTGGATTTATTCAGCAGAATAAAACACCCCCACCTATCCTGCGATTGAACTACAGGAAGGCGGCCACTCAGGGCCACCGTGTCGGTGAGGGCGGGTAAAACGGTCGAGCCGTTTTATTTCGAGAGTCCC
>JBBSHK010000413.1:0-3502 GCA_038253185.1 Anaerolineae bacterium
CTCCCACGCGCGCGCTTCATATTGTCGAAAGCGCGAGGCGGGCAGCAAGAGATTGAAACTCTCGCGCCCCATCGCCACATCCTATATGAGAAACCATCAGCGGTTAAGAAGGGCAGGTCAAATGAAATGGTCAAGTCAAAAATCTATACAGAACGATCAGGTCACTTGGCGCTCTTTCATTAACGCCCATATCTTTCGGTCAACAGTTTCTTGTCCACTTTGCCCGCGCCGGTTTTTGGCAGCGCGTCCACGAACACCACTGACTTTGGTATTTTGTAGCGCGCGAGGCGCGTCCGACAAAATTCCAGCAGCTCATCTTCCGTTGCCCGCGTATTCTGCTTGAGCACCACCACCGCGCGCCCGACCTCGCCCCATTTCGCGTCGGGCACACCAATCAGCGCGGCTTCGAGCAGTGCCGGATGCGCGTGCAGCACATTCTCTACTTCGGCGGGATAAATATTTTCGCCGCCGGTGATGAGCATATCTTTCGAGCGCCCGACGATATAATAGTATCCCTCTTCATCGCGTCGCGCGAGATCGCCTGTATGCAACCAACCGTCACGAAATGCTTTCGCCGTTTCTTCCGGCTTGTTCCAATAACCGCCGCACACATGCGGACCGCGCACCAGCAGTTCGCCCACTTGGTCTGCGCCACACTCCTCGCCCTCATTATTCACGATCTTCGTGTCGATGTGAAATAGCGGAACGCCGACCGAACCGGGCTTGCGGCGCACGTCCTCGCGCGGCAGCCAAAACGTATTCGGTCCCGCTTCGGTCAGCCCGTAACCTGTTTTGAAATCAACGCCGCGCGCCCAGAATTTTTCAAACACCGGCAGGGGACACGGCGCGCCGCCGCTTATCACCAATTTCAATTTGGAAAAATCTGCCTCTGCCCAGCGTGGATGTGCTTGCAGTGCAAGGAACATCGTAGGCACGCCAAAAAAAAGGGTGACGCCCGCGTCGCGGATCAAATCGAAAACTTGGTCGGCGTCAAAACCGCGACACACGATCGAGGCGCCGCCAATGTGCACCAACGGCGCGGTGAACACATTCAGCCCGCCTGTGTGAAAAAGTGGCGCGTTCAGAATCGTGACATCGTCGGGTGCAAGTCCCCAGCTCATCACGGTGTTCACCGAGTTCGCGGTCACGGCGCGATGGGTCAGGATCGCGCCTTTCGGCAGACCGGTGGTGCCGCCCGTGTAACAAATCATCCATGGGTCATTCCACTCGATTTCGACCGAAGGGGGCGGCGCGTCGCTATATTGTTCGCGCGGTGTGAACGCGACATCGTCCTGCTTTGCACGCGCGTCCAGTGCGACAAAGTGTTGGACGCTGCGCGCACGTGCGCGCAGCGCGTTGACTGGGTCCGCGAATTCAGAATCATAGACTAACACGCGCGGCGTACCATCGTCAAGCAGCTCGCTCAACTCGGCGGGTGTCAGGCGCCAATTGAGCGTCTGCAAAATCGCGCCGAGCTTACCGCAGGCGAACCAGAGGTCGAGGTACTCGACGCAGTTACTCGCCAGTATGGCGACGCGATCGCCTTTTTGGATACGCAGCGATTCACGTAAAAAATTTGCGGTGCGATTCGCCGCGCGATTCCATTCGCGATAGGTGATGCGACGATTGGCGTGGAGCATGTCCACGAGCGCTATACGATTAGGCGTGAGCATTTCACGCCGCGCCAACCAATCGCCAACAATCACGAGCCTTCAGTCCGCCACCGTTGCAAGTGCATGAGACAAACGATGGGTACGATTGCGCCAAGTGAAGCGGCGCTCGCAGACGGAACCATTACGCGATGCATAGCATGTGCACAGTCGCGTATTGATTCGCGATCGAGTGAGTGGGATGTAGAGGACGCACGGAGGAATTTTGGCGCGACGGGTCGGGTCTGCGCGGACATCGTCGGGAAGGATAGCACGCGTCAACTGCTTTGTCAACGAATTTTGTACAAACCGATTGAGTGTGATATCCTCTGTAACCGACAGCTAGACCTCAAATAGGTTTTCCATTAGAATGAGTTGCTGTACCGCTCAGGCGTTTCGCTACATCTCATTTCAAAAACTCGCTGCCTTGCTAAATGCATTCGATCTAACCACGCGTCAACGCCTCCCAAAACACCAAATTGAGCGCGTGCCGGTGCGGATTTTAGTTCGCGCCGCCGAGAGGATATGCTCAAGGCATCGGTTTTGGGAGGCGTTGGTGTCAGATTTCCTGTCCGAGAGATTCATTTTTGAAATGAGTTGTAATGGCTATCTCTCTTTCTAGAAATGTCTCCTGGCGGTTGGTGGCTCTTCTCACCGCCTTGGGGCTTGCCACACTTCTGCGCTTTCGCCCAAGCCTTTTCGGCTCGAACCTGGGAATCAGCCTCGTCATCGCATTCGTATTCTTCCTGCCGGGCTTTTTCGTGTTTGGCACTCTCTTCCGCAGTGACTCGGGTTTCCGCCCGGTCGAGCTGCCTACGTACTTTGTCTATAGTCTCGCGGTTTGGACCGTTCCCGCAGGACTCGTCCGCCTGTGCGCCTCCGACTGGGAAACTTTTCTAAATACTTTTCTGGCGATCCTCTGGATTCTGGCGCTGATCTATTTTCTGCGGACGCGAAGTGCTGGGTCACCTCCGCGCGGTGGGTTGGCGCGTGAGCTTGCGAGTGGAGTCGTACTGTTTGCCCTCTGTATTTTCGTCGCGCTGGTCGTCTATCGCGGTCCGCGCGAAAATGATGATTGGGGTTATATCAATCTAGTTCAACAAATGCTTCACTCGGACGGCGGCCTCGCGAGTACGGGTCAAGCGCGTTTGGACTTGCGGCTCTCGCTCCATGTTTGGCTCTTTTTGCAAGCGTTTGTTGCGGACTGGCTGCAACTCGACCCGATCAGACTGGTACGGGATATTCTTCCAATCGTTTCTGCGCCGCTTTCAATCTTGGCTCTGTACACGTGGGCACGCGAATTCACCGGCTCGCGACGGGCTGGGCTGATCACTGTATTGGCTCAGTTGTTGATCTATTTGAGTTTCTTTACTTATCAGGGCTGGGGATTTGGTTTTTTCGCGCGCAGCACGCAAGATAAATTTTTGGCTTGGCTCGTCATTCTGCCCGTGGCTCTGCGGTTTTTCTTTCGCTTCCTCTCGCGCGGCGCACGCGCGGACTGGCTCGCGTTGGGTCTGTCACTGGCAGCCATCGTGTCGGTCCACGTCATCGGCTTGGCGCAATTCTTTTTGACCGTGAGTGGGTTCGCATTTTTCAACCTATTGAGTCGGGCGCGCGTCGCGGGCACACGCTGGGTCGCGGTCGCTCTCTGGATCGCACCCGCCGCGCTGGTCGGATTGTTGTTCAGACTGCTGAGTAATGCCGATTTGTTTTCTCTCGATACGGCTGCCGCCAGCGCCTATTTCAACATCAGCGATCACCGTCTCGTTTTTCTCTCACTCGGTTCTTACATCGCGCATCCCGATCTGATCGCGCATCCCATCATCCTGCTGGCAGTCGGACTCGCGCCTTTA
>JBBSHK010000414.1:0-3494 GCA_038253185.1 Anaerolineae bacterium
CGCCGAAGCTCGGTCGCTGCTCCCCGTGGAACACGCAGGTTATCGAGATAACAGCCTGACGACGATGGCACGAAAAGTTGCGGAGAGCATTGATCGTGGGACACCGCTCGGAGAAACCTCCACACGCTTTTACAATAACCTGCTGAATCTATTTGAAGTGGTAGATCGTGGCGACCGCAACTATCAACTGCCGCGTTACAATGGTGGCTTGTTCAGTCCAAGATCGCCGGAGAATCAATTCATCGGCGCACAGAGACTGAGCGACGAGATGCTGGGACACGCGCTAGATCGGCTGTGGCGTGCGGATGGCGAACCCATTGATTACGGTTTCATTGACGTGCGTACGCTCGGCTCGATCTATGAAGGACTGCTCGAATACAAATTGCACGTCACTAATGCAGGCAAAGGGACTGTCCAACTCAAATCCGACAAAAGCGAACGCAAGGCGACAGGCAGTTATTACACGCCTGATTACATTGTCAAATACATTGTCACTCAAACGCTCGATCCGATTCTAACCGAGCGCGAGAAAGAGTTTGCTGAAGGGATGCGCAAGTGCGATGCGCTATATAAGAAAAGGAACGACGCAGGCAGCGCCAGCACGATTCGTTTACTCAACGCACAACTCGAAGATGCATATCGTGTGGCAGCAGAGACCTTACTCGAAATTAAAGTGTGTGACCCCACGATGGGTAGCGGACATTTTCTCGTTGAGACTGTAGATTACCTGACTGATCGCATCATCCGCATTATTAATCAATTTCCCGACAACAATCCGATCTTAATGATGTTGGAACGCATCCGCAAAACCATTGTTGCTGAAATGGAACGACAGGGTATTGGGGTAGATGTAACACGGCTCGATGATACGTCGCTGCTCCAGCGTGTTGTAATGAAACGTTGCATCTATGGTGTGGACTATAATCAAATGGCGGTTGAACTCGCAAAGGTCTCATTGTGGTTGCATACATTTACAGTCGGCGCGCCGCTTTCATTCCTCGATCATCATCTCCGCTTCGGCAATTCTTTGATTGGCGCGATGGCGCGGCGGGTGCAGAATGAGTTTCTGGGTGAATTGCCGCTACTGGGCAGTCCATTTGAAGGAATGTTGGCCGCCGCCAAAACGATGCAAGAGATTTCGCTTTCGTCGGATGCAACCATCAGTGATGTTGAACACAGTGCGAATTTGTTCGACGCTTTTGAAAAAGAGGCGCTAAAATACAAGCGCGCTCTCGACATTTACCTCATACGCTATTTTGGCAACAAACGCGCTGATGAATTTCTGCGCCTCTATGGTGCTGACGCGCTGACCGTCACTCCCGAAAAACTGGGACAACCGTATCGCAGGGTGTTTGAAGACCGTGAGAAACTCTATCAAGTCAAACACTTCTTCCACTGGGACCTTGAATTTCCAGAAGTGTTCATTGACCTGCAACGGACTGTCTGGAAAGAGAATCCGGGCTTTGATGCCATAATTGGCAACCCGCCATATGTGGATGTGATCGCGGACGATTATTACAAAACGTTTTACACAACGTCACCAGCCCGTAACCTATATGCCTATGTCCTCGAACGCGCGGGCAACGTAAGCAGAGCGTCAAGTCGGCTCGGAATGATTGTGCCGATGTCGCTCGTCTGGGCGGATCGAACGCAAGTATTACGAGGTTGGTTCCGCGCAAATTATTCGGAAGTTCATACCTCGAACTTTGGCATTCGCCCCGCCAAGATTTTCCCGAACGTAGATCAACGCGTAACGATTGCCATCGCGCAAAAGAAATCCGAGGCAAATGAACGCACGCGCCTCTATGCGACGCGCCTCCATCGTTGGCACGAGGGCGAAGAGCAAGAAATGATCGCCAATCTCACCTTTGCTGAAATCACCGACCTGCCCGACGAAATGGGCTGGGCAAAACTTGGCTCTGAAGTTGGCAGGCGCATCGCATTAAAACTTTTCGCACAAAGGAAAAAGATTGGCGATTACTTGGCAGGCGATTGGACATTCTGGTTTCATGGTATCGGACGCTATTGGCTCAAGGCATACAATTTCGAGCCGACATTTCTTGACGCCGATGGAACTCCACGCCACTCAACTACTTTGGGCGAGCTCAAGGCGGAGAATGAAGAAATTGGCAAGGTCATTATTGCTGTTGTGAATTCATCGCTCTTCTTCTGGTTTTGGATTCTGTTCGGCGATGAATTTCACTTGACCGAGGAGGAGATCAAATCATTCCCTTATATGTACCAAAAGGGACAGCGAAGAGTATACGACAAGTTGAGCAAAGCCGTTGATGAGTTGATGGATGATTACAAAAAACATTCTATCCTCCAGCGCACCAAATATGCCACAGGCGAAATTACCCAACAAATATTCTACCCGCGCCGCAGCAAACCCATCATTGACCATGTTGACGATCTGCTCGGAATGATTTATGGATTAACGCAAGAAGAAGTCGCGTATGTAAAATCTTATGATTTGCAATTCCGCACGGAAGAGGACGATTAATTAGAATCAGTACCGACCATTCCTCAATTTGAGCCTACCCGTCCATTGGGAAGGTGAAGAAGATGATTAAACAACTTGACGGTATAATCTTGCCGACCGCTCCGCTGAACCCGGTCAGAAAATAAATATTCCCATATGAAAAACTTTTAAGGTAAAAAATATTGACACGCGCGCAAAAGGTGATAAACTACGCGCAACTTTTTTCTTGATGATGGACTCTGACCTGCCCGACAGTACGCGCACCACTGAATCAACACGACTGGTTTTCACATCAGCCCCCTCCGACGATGATACCGGCGAGGGCTGATGTTTTTATTTGTACCCCACCCTGCCTCCCCTTCGCAAGTCGAAGATCCTCGTAGCGAAGCGAAGAGGAGGGAGGCGAGGAGGGGGTCGGAGGAAAGTATGACCGCACATTGCCCAGAGTGCGACAATGCCATCACGCTGGAGAAACCGCTGCGCGGCGAGATCGTCGTCTGCTCGGACTGCGGCAGCGAGCTGGAAGTGACGAGTGAAAATCCGCTGGTGCTCAATCTCGCGCCGCAAGAAGAAGAAGATTGGGGAGAATGAAATCAGCTGACAGACAGCAGACGACAGACAACAGATTTGAAAGACTTGTCTGTCGTCTGTCATCTGACCTCTGTTATCTCTCGGAGCAACAATGAAAATTGGTGTACTTTATTCGCGCGTGCGCGTGGAAGAAAAATTATTGTTCGAAGCGCTCGACCAACGCGGACTCGATTACGACCGCATCGACGACCGCGACATTGTGTTCGATCTGGAACATCCCGAGCCGTGGCTCCAGTACGATGTCATTCTCGAACGCTGTATCAATCACTCGCGCGCGCTCTATGCGCTGAAAATTTTGAACGACTGGGGCATCCCGACCGTGAACACCGCGCACGTCGCGGATGTGTGCGGCAACAAGTTGGTTACTTCGTCCGCGCTGATTCGCGCGGGTCTGCCCAGCCCGAAAGTCAAGGTCGCGTTC
>JBBSHK010000415.1:0-3492 GCA_038253185.1 Anaerolineae bacterium
CGCGGCGAGTTGTGCTTTGAGACGCTTGACGTCGCCGTCGGACATGCGGGGGATTATAGAGGCGAGCGCACAAATGGTCAAAAAATTTTTTGTGCTATAATCCTCGCCGAAATTATTGAAGGAGAAATTGATATGCCGCCCGTCAAGAAAAAAGGTCCGCCGCCCAGAAAAAAAAGTGTAAAGAATCAACGCAAGAAATGGTCGCGTGGAAATATTATCAATTATATCCTCAGCGCCTTTGTCGCGGGCAGTATGGTTTTAGGAGGACTGTTTGTATTTGGCGGCAGTTCGACCAGCCGTGCCGTTGTGACTCCGGTGCCGACGACGATTGGCGCAACTGCGACGACCATCCCCGCGGTGCTGGCGCCGAATACAACCGGCACTCCCGTAGTCACAGTCGCTCCCGTCACACCTGCCGCGATCGGCACTCCGTAAAAAATTCGATTCCACAATAACAAAGCCGCCGAAAGGCGGCTTTGTTATTGTGGCGCTGTGCTTGCTCCAATGCAATCGTTCAGGTCACAACCACATTCTTATTTTTTCTCGGTTTGCGCTTGAGCTTTGGCGCTCGAGGCGTTCTGGTCAATCGTTTTCGTGTTGGCTTGACTGTTGCCGCCGTTCGTCTTGACCTTGATGGTGCGCGGCTTGACTTCTTCCGACTTGGGGATCGTCAAAGTCAAAATACCGTGCTCAAAGTTCGCTTCCGCCTTGTCACCTTGCAAGCCGTCGGGCAGCGTGACGCTGCGATAGAACGAGCCATAGCGACTCTCGCGGTGCAAATAATTCTTGCTGTTCGATTCGTTCTCTTCTTTGGTCTCGCCGTGAATAGTGAGAACCGGACCGGTCAGCGTGATCTCGACGTCCTGCGGCTGATGCCCGGCAGCGCCGCCTTGACCACGACCTCGTTGTCCGTCTCATACACATCCAGCGAGTTGTTCACCGCGCCGCTCTGAGACACGCTCCAACTGCGCGGGGTCACAAACGAATCCTTAAACAGGCGGTCCATTGCTTCACGCAAGGACAGCGCATCGCTCAATGGTTGCCATCGAACCAGGTTAGTCATAAGAATCCCTCCTCGACGAAATTTTGCAGTACTATTATAGGAAGCTCATTCAAATTTGTCAAGAGCCTTGATAGTGAGTTTATCAACGTTCTGTTAAAATTTTCGTAAGATGTGTTGACACGCCGTTAACAGGATGCTATAATCGGACAGACACAGACAAGACGAGGAGCACGCGGTGGAATACAAGGACTATTACAAGATTCTGGGCGTCGGCAAAGACGCCTCCGACAAGGACATCAAGGCGGCTTATCGCAAGCTCGCCCGCAAGCTGCATCCTGATTTGAATCCGAACGACAAGAGCGCTCAGGATAAATTCAAGGACGTGAATGAAGCCTACGAGGTGCTGGGCGATGCAGAAAAGCGCAAGAAATACAATGAACTCGGCGCGAACTGGCAGCAGTACGAGCAGTACCAGCGCGGCGGCGGCGGACAAGGACCTTTCCAATGGGGCGGCGGCAACCGCGGCGGTCAATATCGCACCGTCAGTCCCGAGGAACTGGAAGAAATGCTCGCCGGCTTGGGTGGCTCGGACTTTTTCCGCACGTTCTTCGGCGGCGGCTTTGGCGGTGACACGCGGGGCGGCGGGGCACGGACGGCGCGCCCGCGACGGGGCGAAGACATTGAACAACCGGTCGCCGTCAGTCTCGAAGAAGCTTTTCGCGGGACCACGCGCGTTTTACAAAAAGATGGGCGCCGCCTGGAAGTGGACATCAAACCCGGCGTCAAGACGGGATCGCGCGTGCGCGTCGCCGGTCAAGGTTATGGCGGGAGCAGCGAAGCCGCGGCGGGGGACTTGTATCTGAACATCGAGGTGCAGCCCCACCCTACTTACGAACGCCGCGGCGATGACTTGTACACCGAAGCGCCGGTCGATCTTTACACCGCGCTGCTCGGCGGCGAAGTGCGCGTGCCGACCTTGAAAGGCGGGCAGCTATTACTCAAGCTGCCGCCGGAGACACAGAACGGCAAGCAATTCCGCCTCGCGGGCAAAGGCATGCCCAAACTGCACGAGCCAAACGCGTTTGGCGACTTGTATGTCAAGGTGCGGGTGATGCTGCCGGCAAATTTGAGCGACAAGGAACGAAAACTTTTCCGCGAGTTGGTGGAGCTGCGCCAAAAAGTTTGAGCGCGCTTGATGGAAAGAGGTGAAGCCGAATGCTGGACGAAATGCAAGTCGATGAACCGATGTATGTAATCAGCGTCGCGGCGCGGCTGGTGCAAATGCATCCGCAGACGCTGCGCTACTACGAACGCGCGGGCTTGGTGAATCCGACGCGTTCGCGCGGGCGCATCCGTTTATATTCACAGCGCGACATCGACCGCGTGCGCAAGATCGCGCGCCTTACGGATGAATTGGGCGTGAACCTCGCGGGCGTCGACGTCATCCTGCGCCTGATCGAACGGTTGGAAAATATTCAGCGAGAGCTGGAGAAGAACAAGATACGCTTGGAGAGCGACTATACGATCGATAACGATTTGCCCAAGCCCTCGCGCAAGTTGTCAGTACGGGCGTCACGTGACGGCACAAAGAAAACGAATAGCAAGACCAAACGCACACGCTAAGGCACAGTGCGCGAACCAATAACTTGTTCAGACGGTTGAACTTTATTACATTCAGGAGGCATGATCGTGTCAGCAAATATTACTCGGGTTGACGGTCGCACTTTATCGGATACGGAACTCGCGGAGGCGGCGCGCGAAGCAGTGCTGCGTTATTCGACGCTCCGCATCTGGGGTCACACCTTGCAGATTTCGGCGACCGACGGCGTGGTGACGTTAGCGGGACACGTACGCACGCGCGCCAGCAGCGACACCGCCGAACGCGTCATTCGGCAGGTGAAAGGTGTCAAAGACGTAATCAACAAATTGTATATCGATACGAATCTCGAAGTCGCGGTTGCGGAAGCATTGACCAACGATGCGCGCACGGTGAACAGCTTTCCCGGAATTTTGGTTGGCAGCGCGTTCGGCGAAATATTTTTGAAAGGCACTGTCGCGTCGCCGGAAATCAAAACGGCGGCGGAACAAATCGCGGCAAAGGTGGATGGCGTCCGCGCGGTGACGAACCAACTCGTCGCGCCGGAGCCGCCGAAACCCGCTGCGCCCGCAAAACCAGCAGCCGCCAAACCTGCGCCAAAGCCCGCGCCGAAACCGGCAGAAGAGGAAGTCGAAGCAACGGAGGAGTAAACATAGAACGTGAAACGTAGATTGTCGTGCTGCCTTGTCGTTTTACGTCTTGCGTTCCACTTGAATGATTCCATTATCTGACGCGAATCCGACGCGGCGCTTGCCGGCGATGAACTTGCTCTTGATCGCGGCGAACGTCGTGGTCTTTTTGTACGAACTGCAGCTCACGCCGCGCGGTCTCGACCGTTTTGCGTTTCAGTGGGGCGTGATCCCGAGCAACTTGCTGGCAGCAATGGCGCACC
>JBBSHK010000416.1:0-3491 GCA_038253185.1 Anaerolineae bacterium
AGTCGTTTGGAATTGTTTATTTGGAAGCTTGGGTGTACAATAAACCGGTGATTGGCGCGCGGGCGGGTGGCGTGCCTGAAGTGATCGACGATGGGCGCGACGGTTTTCTCGTCAACTTTGGCGACACCGACGCGCTCGCCGCGCGGATTGAGCAACTGCTGACCGACCACGCGCTCGCGCAATCGTTCGGCGCGGCGGGGCATGAAAAAGTCTTGCGCGAAATGACATGGGATAAAAATTACGCGCAACTGCGCGCGATCTATGCGGAGCTGACCAATGGGAGCTGACCCGCGCGTGCTTAAAGTCGAAGCCGCGTTGAGGCAGGCGCGCGAGAGACTCGCGGTGAGCAGCGCCGAGGGGAGTGATGACGCGGCGCTTTATTTGCCGCACCTGCAGCGCTCACTCAAGATCGTACAGCGTTACGCCGCGGTCGAGTCGGACGCGCCGTTCGTCTCACAACTTCCGCTGATCGCGCCGCTGGTCGTGCGCGGAAAAACGTTCGCGCGCCGTGTGCTGCGTGGGTCGCTGCGCGGCGCCTTTGGTTCGCAAGCGGAATTCAACGCCGCCGTCGCGGAAATTTTATTCGAGTTCACTCGCCGCGCTGCCGTCGCGCAAAACCCGCCACCGACGCCAGCGAATCGCGTGAACTCATTTGAAGCAACGTGTCAGCCCGATTCACGCGATCCGGTTCTCGGCGCGGTTCTGCGCGACCTGATGCAGGAAATTGCCGCGCTGCGCGAGTCCACGCGCGCGGCGAACCTCAGCGCGGCGGAGGCAGAGCGCGCCGTGGCGGAACTGCGACGGGAGTTGGAACAGTTAAAGCACTCGGCAGAATGAAGCTCGCCTATTTTTCACCACTGCCGCCCGCCGCGACCGGCGTCGCCGATTACAGCGCGACGCTGCTCGGCGCGTTGGCGCGGCAGATGCCGGTGGAAATATTTTCCGACGACGCGCGCTCGCCGTTATCGCAGCAATTTCCGGTGCGACCTATCGCGGAATTCGCTGCGCGGGCGAAGCACTATGACCGACGCCTATATCATCTCGGCAACAGCGCGCATTATGGCGCGATCTTTGATACGCTGGTGCAATTCCCCGGCGCGGTGGTTCTCCACGATGGCACGCTGCATCATTTTTTTGTCGATCGTACGCTGCATCGCGGCAATGCCCATTCGTACGTGCGCGAGATGAGTTACGCTCACGGCGGCGACGGCTATGATACCGCGCAGGCGATTGTGCGCGGCGCATTCATTTATCCGTTTTATAAATTCCCGCTGCTGCGTCGCGCGGTGGATGCTGCGACAATCACCGTTGCTCACAGTGAAACGATTCGCGCGGCGGTCGTGTCGGAGCGAGCGGACGCGCGGATTGCGCGGATCGACCATTTTGCTTTTCCCGCGCCGCCGCGCCGCGCCGCGCGCTCCACTCTGCTCGAAAAATTCCGCTTGCCGCGCGAAACATTTATCGTCGCCGCCTTCGGTTCCATCGCGTATGGCAAACGCGCCGAGGTGACCCTGCGCGCGTTCGCGCAATTCGCGCGCGAGCATCCGTCCGCGCAGTTCGTGTGGGTGGGCGCGCGCGTGGGCGAGCACGATTTGTCGCCGCTGGTGCAAGAGTTGGGAATCAAATCGCGCGTGCGCTTTACCGGGCGAGTTGATCAAGCGACGTTGTACGACTATATGCATCTGACGGACGTCGCGATCAATCTGCGCTTTCCCACGAGCGGCGAGGCATCGGGCATCGTGATGCGGTTGCTGGCGCTCGGCGTGCCGACGATTGTGAGCGACGCGGGGTGGTATGCGGAACTGCCGCGCGGCGTGGTGGCGCGCGTGCCCGCCGGCGTGGGCGAGGTGAATTTGATTGCCGCGTACCTGCACGCGCTGGCGTCCAATTCCTCCGCGCGCGATTCGATGGGGGCGCTCGCGCGCGAATACGCGGAAGCGCGCGGGGTTGAGCGCGCGGCAGAAGAGTACGTGCGCGTGCTGCGAGATAATTGAGACGGTGAACGAACAAGAGATCGCCAAAGAGCTAGCCGAATTAAAGGCGCGCGTGCGCGGGCTTGACGGCGCGAATCCGAATGCAGAACTCTCCCCGCTGCAAAAAGCCATTGCGGGCGTGAACGCCAACTGGCATCTGAGCGCGAGATTGCGCGTGCCGGAAAACACTTCACTCGTGCGCCGCGCGGCGTGGCTGCCCCGGCGCGTGATGCGACGTGTGGTGGTCGAACTATTGAACACGATCGTGGAGCAGCAGAACGCGTTCAATGCACAGGTCGCGCGGGCGCTCACCGAGCTGGCGCGTGAGAACGCGGAGCTGCGGGCGCGTGTTCAAAAATTCGAAGGGACGGACGACGAACGAAAAACGGACAAGTGAATTTTTCCGTTCCCGTTGCCTATGAACATTCTGATTTGCAGCGCGCAGGTGCCGTTTGTGCGCGGCGGCGCCGAGATGCTGGCGGAAGGGTTGCGCGACGCGCTGGTGGCACGCGGGTATCGCGCGGAAATTGTGGCGCTGCCGTACAAGTGGTATCCCCAACCAGAAATTTTCAAAAGCGCGCTGGCGTGGCGGCTGCTCGATTTGAGCGAGAGCAATGGCGCGCGCATCGACCGCGTGATCGCGACCAAGTTCCCGTCGTACGCGGTGCGGCATCCGAACAAGGTCGTTTGGCTGGTCCATCAATTGCGGCAGGCGTACGATTGGTACGGCACACCGCTCTCGGATTTCACCGCGAGCGATCGCGCCGCGCGCGAAAAACTTTTTGAATTGGACCGTCGAACCTTGGGCGAAGCGCGGTCGCGTTTTGCCATTTCCAAAAATGTCGCGAGCCGCTTGAAAAAATTTAACGGGCTGGACGCGACGCCGCTCTATCCGCCGCCGCGACTCACCGGAAGATTTCGCGCAGGCGAATATGGCGATTATGTGCTTTACCTCGGGCGCTTGGACCGCGCCAAGCGCGTCGATTTATTAATCCGCGCCTTGAGCAAAACGAAGACAGGGCGCGCGGTGATTGCCGGCACGGGCGCGGAAGAGCCGAGCTTGAAAAATCTCGCGCGTGCCTGTGGCGTGAGCAGCCGCATAGAATTCGCGGGTTATGTGGACGACGAACGCGCGCTCGATTTGTATGCCAACGCGCGCGCGGTCTATTACGCACCCATCGACGAAGATTATGGTTTTGCGACGGTCGAGGCATTCATGTCGGCGCGTCCGGTAATTACAACCGACGACGCGGGTGGCGTGCTCGAATTTGTGGAAAATGAATCCGATGGTCTCGTGGCCGCGCCGCAGCCGGATGAAATTGCTCGCGCACTGGCGCGTGTGTTTGAAAATCGCGAGCAATGTGGTGAATGGGGACGCGCCGGACGCGAGCGCGTGCGCGGGATTAATTGGGACCACGTGGTGCAAGAGCTGATAGGTTGATTTTATGCCGCCAAAGATCAGCGATCCAAAAGTGTTGCAGCTGTACAACGCGATGCAGAACAGCGGAGCGCGCGGGG
>JBBSHK010000417.1:0-3488 GCA_038253185.1 Anaerolineae bacterium
AGGGTGTCTTGTCTACACGAACACCGCGCAAGGATGGACGCGGTACAGTATTGATCATCGACGATACGATGCTGAATATTCAGGTCCTGTCTGAAATTCTAGTCGGCGAAGATTACCAAGTCTTGACCGCGACCGACGGCGAGATGGGGCTGCGCGTTGCGCTCGAACACAAGCCCGACCTGGTCTTGCTCGATCTGGTGCTGCCCGGAATGATGGGCATCCAAGTGCTCGAGATTCTCAAGCGCGAACAGCCGGAGACGATGGTGATTCTAACGACCGCCTTTGGGTCGGAAGAAACGGCAGTCCAGGCGATGCGTCGCGGGGTCAACGATTACATTATTAACAAACGTCCTTTCGATACGGTCGAAGTCCGCGAGGCCGTCCGGCGCGCGATCACCGAGTCGCGACTGCGCCAAGAAAACCTTCGACTCCAGCGCGAGTTGACGATGGCGAATCAACACTTGAAAGAGTACTCGGGCTATCTGGAGCACTCGGTTGAGGAACTGCGCGCCGCGAACGACCGCTTGAAAGAATTGGATCGGGCGAAGGCTTCCTTCTTTTCGATGATCTCGCACGAATTGCGCCACCCGCTGACGGTGGCAAAAGGTTATCTCGAACTCGTGACCAGCTCGGATGCCGTTCTCGATGAGGAAACGCGAGGCTTTCTACAAATCGCCGATCAGAATTTAAAACAGCTCGCCGAGATGGTTGACGACCTGCTCGACCTTTCGCGAATGGAAGCCGGTCATTATCAGGTTGATCGTCAAGCCGAGCGCCCTGCCGCGCTCATCAACCACACAATGATAGCGCTCGCCGCGGCGACGAACGCGAAAAACATCAAAATAGAAAGTCAGATACCGGATGGACTCGCATTGGTATCCGCCGACCCACTCCGTATCGCGCAAGTGCTGTCAAACCTGGTGGACAATGCCATCAAGTTCACTCCGCCGGGAGGCAAGATTACGATGTCCGCCCGCGAGGTGGGACGCGATCTCGAATTCATTGTGAGTGATACCGGTATTGGTATCGAACCCCCAGAACTGGAAAAAATCTTTGACCGCTTTTATCAAATAAAAAATCCGGCGATGCCGAGCAACGAGGGCGCCGGACTGGGGCTGGCAATCTGCCGCGAGATTATTAGACTGCACGGCGGTCACATTTGGGCAGAGAGCCAACCCGGACGGGGAACGCAGATGCATTTTAATCTGCCCAAAGCCGACGACATCGCTTCGCCCTGAATATTTCGCTCGCGCGCGTCAGCAAATAAAAGCCCGGACGCGATCAGTGTTCGGGCTCTTTCATTAGGTCTAATAAGCATTTCATGTTCAATTATTTTCTAAATTCTTCCCGTTGCACCGTCACGTTCTGCAAGCGACTCTCGATCACTTCGACGCCGATGCCCGCGCCGCGCGGCACGCGCATTGTACCGTCGGCATCGACCACAAACTCGGGCTCGACCAGGTCCTCGCGATAATAACGGCGACTCGCCGAGAGGTCGCCGGGCAATTTAAAATTTGGCAGCGCCGCCAGCGCGACATTTCCCGCGCGCCCGATGCCACTCTCGAGCATCCCGCCGCACCACACCGGCGCGCCGCGTTCCGCGCACACATCGTGAATCCTGATCGCCTCGGCAAATCCGCCCACCCGCCCTGCTTTGATATTGATGATGCGACACGCGCCGAGTTCGAGCGCGGCTTCTGCGTCCGCGGCAGAATGAATACTCTCGTCGAGACACAGCGACGTCGTCAATTCGCGCTGCAACTTGGCGTGTTGAAAAATATCGTCGTTCGAGAGCGGCTGCTCGATCAGCAGCAAATTGTACTCGTCCATCGCGCGAAAAATTGGAGCGTCGGACAGCGCGTAGGCAGAATTAGCGTCAACTTGCAAGGGGAGTTGTGGAAAGTTTTCGCGCAGCGCGCGCACCAGTTCAAGGTCGCGCCCGGGCTTTATCTTGATTTTGACTCTTGTGTAACCCTCGCTAAGATACTGCCCTACGCGTTCGACCAGCGCTTCAGTTGTCGGTTGAATTCCCACACTCACGCCCACAACGATCCGCTCGCGCCGCGCGCCGAATAATTCCGCCAGACTCTTGCCTTGCTCTTTGGCAGACCAGTCCCACAGCGCCGCCTCCAATCCCGCCTTTGCCATCGGATGACCGCGCACGCGCTGCACGCGGCTCGCGAAATCACGCGGCGTTTTCAACTCGGCGCTGAACAATAGTGGCACCAGATAATCGCGCAGCACGTGCCACGCGGTCTGGTTGGTCTCATAACTGTACCACGGACCGCTCGACGCGACACACTCACCCCACCCCGTCACGCTGCTGCCGTCGACGCGCACGATGATGTGCTCTTCGACCTCTTCGACACCAAAGGAAGTTTCGAACGGCGCGACGAGCGGCATCCGAATCACCGAGAGTTCAACCCGATCAATATTCATATGAATAAACCGCAAAGCGCGACGCGGCGCTGGCAATCTTTTCAAGCCGACGGACGAGGACTCTTCATGCGCCGTATTTTCCAAATCGCAAAGCGTTCGCGACCAACAGCGGCATCAAATCCTTCGCGAAAAATCTTCCAAGTGTTCCGTGCGTACACGCCGTTTCGCCGTACTCACCTCCCCCGCTGCCGCGTGCATACCTGGAATACAACAACACTGGAACGGGGTGCCAACTATGTCCCCTCATTACAGCGGGGGTCGAATGATCGCCCGCGATCGCGATGACATCCGGCGATAGTGCGAGCATTCGCGGAATTTGCGCGTCCACTTCTTCGATCGCATGAACCTTGCGCTCAAAGTCACCGTCCTCGCCGCTCGAATCGGTTTTCTTGACGTGGAGATAAAAGAAATCGTACTCGTTCCAATTCCGCTCAAGTGTGGTAAATTCGTCGGCGATGCTTTCACCATTTAAGTTCAACGGGTTCATCCCGACCAGCTTGGACACTCCGCGGTACATTGGATAAACGGCGATTGCGGCGGCGCGCAAACCAAAGGTATCTTTCAAACTGGGCAGCGTTGGTTGTTTCGCAAAGCCGCGCAAGAGAATCGTGTTCGCGGGATATTGATCTCTGAGCAATTCGTTCGCACGCGCGACAAATTCATTCACCAGTCGCGCGCTTACCTCTGATTCGGCTGAACGCGCGCGCACCGGCAGCGCCGGCACGCCGAGACGCCCGGGGTCGGTGTCCGTCAAATCGTCGCCCAGCGCTTCGCCTCTCAGCACCAAGACAAACCGGTGTTCTTTCACCGTCTCTACAAAAATTTCCACGTCGGGTATCTGAATCGCGCGCAACCGCGCCACGAGACCGCGATTCGTTTCGGTGGAAATTCGTCCCGCGCGCCGGTCGGTGAGATTCCGATTTTCATCCATGCTCGCGAAATTGCCGCGCGCCGCGACATCGTTCGGCTGGAGTTCGTAATCAATACCGAGCGCTTCGAGCACGCCCCGCCCGATTTCGTAGCGAACCGGGTCGTAGCCGAACAGCGCG
>JBBSHK010000418.1:0-3488 GCA_038253185.1 Anaerolineae bacterium
CCGCAGACCAACTGCAAGCGGTGTGGAATCAGGTGCAGGATAAATTCCACGAATGTCCGACGTGCAAGCGAATCATCTGCCCGACCGATTGGGATAGTCAAGCCGGATTCTGTGAAGATGACAGCCCGCGTCGCGAAGACATTGCCCGCGCGCAAGCGGAACAAGCGGGCGCAATGTTCAAAGGATTCGCGAACGCGTTTGGTTTCGGCGACGCGGCAAAGAAAATCGAAGATGCGGCGAAGCAGGCGCAGTCGGCGATGATGCAGTGTCCAACCGACGGAAAACTTTTTCCGCTCGGAACGAAATTCTGTCCCGAGCACGGCGTTGCGCTGGTGCAACATACCGCCGCGCCCGCCAAGTCAACGATGGCAAAATGCCCGGTGGACGGCAAAGAATTTCCCGCGGGCACAAAGTTTTGTCCCGAGCACGGTCAAGCATTGATCCAGCCGAGTTGAGATTCGAAAAACGCGAAAGAATGAAAAAGGACACCGATGAGGGTGTCCTTTTATATATGTTGTGAAGATGATCTTGCACCGCGAGCTGCGCGGCTGGAACTCGCGACTGAACGATTATGAGAAGTTTGGTTATTCGTCTTGCGCGAGTTTGCAAGGTGTATAGCGTTGTTCATCAGTTGCATAGCGTCCCACAAAATAGAAAACGCGCGTATCTGGAGTCAATACTGATTTATTCTCCGCCTCATCCCAGCCGATGATATGCACCACTTTAATAAGAAGCAGATCCTGCAAGAAGGGTCCCACAGCATCGAAAACAAAAGAGCTACAATAGTCACGTGCTTGTGGATCATCTGGAAGGTGAGACGGAAAGTACCAGTGTTCATCTATGCTCTTCCATTGCGCGCTCGATAAGCGCTGCTTGTAGAATTTTGCAATCTCTTCGGGAGACGTGTTCTTTACGTCATACACCGAACCACTCTTATAGCTGATGTTGTGGGTATATATGGGAACTTGCAAGTAAGTCCACGAATCAAGCAAGAATTTGGGTAGTGACGCACCCGAGAGGACAAGTGACGCTTCATTGCATGCAAACAAGACTCCGCCAGCTAGAATAGCAGTACAGATAATGATGCAACCAGTTCGCGCCTTCATAACTTTCCCCTGTGCGGTGGAGGCGAATACCAAATAATCTGCGGCATCCTTGCGATAGTACGCGCAGCGGCATGCATGCTCGGCGGGGCAGCCCATAAGTAGCGACCGAGCTGCCGCGCGCTCAAGAACATTATAAACCAGAAGTGCTAACGAGTTTTCTGCATCGCAGCAAAAGTTAAAATGCTCTAGGCAAGAGGCGTTGACACGGCGTAATACTTTGTATTACAATCATGCCGATGCTATCGATCGAGCGTCTCATCTGGGATCCGGGTAATGTCGCCCACATTGCGAAGCATCGGGTCACAATTGAAGAAGTCGAACAGGTCTGTCATAGTGATGCTTTGATTCGTGAAGGTTATCTTGGGCGTATCGTTTTGATCGGATCGAGCGCCACGGGTCGAGTGCTTACGATTGTGCTCGAGCCGATTGATGAACGGACATACTACGTCGTAACGGCGCGACCAGCTGACCGGAAAGAACGAAGGTTGTATGCTGAGTTGAAAGGGAGTCAACAATGAAAGTACAAAGTACATCAAAGAGTCAAAAGCGAAAAAAGATTCCGCAATTCAAAGACCGTGTCGAAGAAGCCAAATTCTGGGATACGCACAGTCTTGCCGATTACTGGGATGAATTCAAGCCGGTGAAGGTGCAGTTTGCGAAAAATTTATCTGAAGTGCTGCCCGTCCGCTTCGATGCAGAGACATTGAAAAAGCTGCGGGTCGAGGCGCGCAAAAAAGGCGTTGGTCCCACGACTCTTGTGCGAATGTGGATTCTTGAGAAATTGCAACCGCAATAAAACCCAAGACTCCCTCTGAATGAAGGAGTTTTCTTTTTATCAAGCGCAGCTACTTCCTTCTTTCGAGGGAGCGGCAAGACTTGTTTCTCTTCCCATCTCTTACGACGACATCTTGGTCTCTAGCCTGTTTTTCGACCTCGAGTGAATCGCTACCGCACGATGTTTCGCTCATCCAAGAATTCCACCGGTTCTTTGTCGCGGCCGTGTTCCCACATCAGCGAGTAGAACCAAATCCCACTTTCGCCAATCACAAAATCGGCAGGCGTAAAGCTCATCTTGGAATCTAGCGGTGGTTCGGGGCGATCAGGATGATACTCGGCTTGCCATCCGAAAGCCTCGCCCCTCCATGGTTTAGCATCGGCGTGCAATTGGTTAGCCAGTTGTCTCACTTCTTTTGGATCAGGAATGACAATCGGCACGAGTTGAGTGTCATCGCCATTCAGCTTTAATCTCGCTTTAACCGTTGGCACGTTTCCCTCGCTCTCTCTGCCAAGTTTGCAGAAGAAACACTCTGTTCGCAATCAAGATTCTCTCAATCTCGTTCAATTCAATATCCCGAAATCTGCCCGCTCTTGCCAGTCGTATCGGATCGATCCAAAACTTTGCCTCCTTGCTCTCTTTGCCCACATGCACATGAGCAGGTTCGTCGAGGTCGGCTTCGTAAAACCAAAATCGATAACCGCGTACCCGCAGGATAATGGGCATCAGTTTTCCTTCGCAAGTTGTTCTGAAATTATACTCCGGGTCCGAGCGATTTGGTCAGATATGTTAACTCACAATCTTGAAATTGAAATGCGGTGTTTGCGTGACGCCCATCAGCTGTAACCAAATCGGCAAAATCATTTCAGTCCCGCGCGCCGTCGTGATGTCGCCGAGATCAATCACCGAATTCCGACCGAACCATTCTTGCAAGATTTGGGTGACCTGCGCTTTCGCATCTGCGTCGTTGCCGCTGACGAAAACGGCGGTGTCTTCTTTCAACAGCGACGGCTCGACCATCAAATTGCAGTTCATGGTGTTCAGCGTCTTGACGACCTTTGTCTCAGGAAACGCGCGCTGGATTTGTTCACCTAACGAGTCGGTGTTGCACACAGCTAGCGTTGGCGGGAATCCTTTTGAAAAGTCGAGCGGATTCGCGATGTCAATCAAAATCTTGCCGCTCAAATTTTCCGCGCCGGCGAGATTCAGCGCGTCGAGCGAAGCAGTGCCGGACGTACAGTTGAAAATAATTTCGCCGAACGTGGCGGCATCAGCAAATGTGCCTTGCGAAGCATTCGCGTCGTTCGCCTTGACCCATTCGCCTGCCTTGCGATTATTCGCATCGCGCGATCCCATTCGCACCTGATGTCCGAGCTGCACCACTTTCGTCCCGATGGTCTGTCCAACGATGCCCGTGCCCAAAATTCCGATTTTCATTCGAACCCTTGTAATGCGGAAAGTGCTGTGTTCTCGAAAGACGAAAAACAAAAACTCCCGGTGTATTTGGGAGTTCTTCTCTAGGTTGCGTCACGACACTCGGCGGAATTTGAGCAGGTGAGTGTTATGCCGCATCAATGGCGAGGGAGAGACTCGAACTCTCGACCCAA
>JBBSHK010000419.1:0-3471 GCA_038253185.1 Anaerolineae bacterium
ACGAAAGCGTACGGACTCGATCCCACGCTCCAAGCAAAATTCAATACGCTGATGTTCCCGCGCGAGTCGGAAGCTCCTTCCGCGTTCAGCGAGATGTGGGCAATCAAAGCGCCAGTCGCGATTGAAGACGCACCGACAAATCGGCTCATCGATCAAAAACTTGCGCGCGCGTTTGATCTCGAATCACTGGTGGTAACTCCATTGATCTACCGCGGCGAAATTATTGGTGCGATGGTAGTGGATCAGGGACCGCGCCCGCGTCGTTTTACGGCGCACGAGATCCAGGTGCTGATGGGCATCTCGAATCAGTCGGCGGTGGCGATCGAGAATGCGCGGCTCAACGAGCAGGCGGAAATTAAAAAGCGCTTGGACTATGAGTTGGGTCTGGCGCGACAGATTCAGGCGTCCTTTCTGCCGAGCAGCCGTCCGGTGGTGCCGGGCTATGAGATTGCGGCGGCATGGCGCTCGGCACGCGAAGTCAGCGGTGACTTTTACGATTTCATCAATCTCTCCGATGGGCGTGTTGGATTTTCCATCGCGGATGTTTCAGACAAAGGCATGCCCGCCGCGCTGTTTATGGTACTGACGCGCACGTTGATTCGCGCGATGGCAATTGGTAAGCCGACGCCGCATGAGGCGCTCGAACGCGCGAACGATTTGATTATCGCGGACGCGCCGACCGATATGTTCGCCACCGCGATCTATGGCGTGCTCGATCCGCACAGCGCGCAGTTTACGCTCTCGAACGCGGGACACAATCCACCGCTGTGGTTTCGCCCGCGCCGCGAAGAATTGACCACGCTGAAGGAGCACGGCATCGCGCTCGGCGTACGCACGATGATTGTGCTGCCGCAAAAAACGATTGGATTGGAACCGGGTGACACGTTGTTGCTCTACACCGACGGCGTGACGGATGCGATCAACACGCGTGAGGAAGAATTTGGCACGGCGCGGCTCGCCGATCTGGTTGCGGCGCACGCGCATCTGCCCGCGCAAGAATTGGTCGATGAAATTTTGCGCTCGGTCCGAGAATTTACCGGCAGCGTCGCGCAGTTTGACGATTTGACGATGGTGGTGCTAAAGAGAGAAATGAACGGGAGCGCGAATGAAAGGTAAAAGCTCAAAGGTAAAAATGCAAAGTATCAACCTTTAACTTTTAACATTCAACTTGGACATGATTCACCCAAACGAAATCTCTGAACATCTCACGCCTTCGAGCGAATCGCTGACGGAAGCCGAAGCGCAATTGCTCGCGCCGTACTTTTCCAACGCGGACCGTTCGGTCGTCGCGCTGGTGAATTTGCCGGAAGTGGTGAAAGGCGCGCTGTTCTCGCGCTACAGCCGTTCCGCCAAAGGCGTGCGCCGACTTTTTCTCGACGAATTTTTCAACAAGCCCGAGCTCGACATTGACGCCATCACGCGGCAGCAGTCCGAAGCCGATCAGTCGGCGGTGGCGCGCGAACGCGCCGAGGCATTCTACGCGCGTGTGCTCTCCGATTACGGCGATGATTCGGTGGGCGAACTCGGCGGCGCGCACATTGCCTTTCAAGAAATTTCGCAGATCGCGGCAAAGGCGCTCGAAGACCATCGCATCGGTCTGTCGTTCCTCGAAAAATCTTCGCGCTATGTTCCCTTCGACGACCGCGTGAAGGGGCAGTTCCGCTACTACCGTGATCGCACACTCTTGAGCTCGCGTTACGGCACGCACGTAATCGCCACGCTCGACGGTTTGTTTGAAGCGTACGCGACGGTACTGCCGCGAATGATTTGGCATCTCGAACAAAAATATCCGATTGACGAGATTGAATTCGAGAACGCGCTGACGGGCGAGGTGACGCGTTTCGAGCGGATTGACGATGAGGATTTCAAAAAGAGCGCATCATTCGCCTATCGTCAGGCGGTGCGCGCGCAGGCTTGCGATCTCTTGCGCTGCTTTTTGCCGATGGCGACACTGACGAATGTCGGTGTGTGGGGCAACGGGCGCGCGCTCGAATACATGATACTGAGTTTGCTCGCCGACCTCGTGGAAGAAAATCGTTGGCTCGGGCGCGCGGGACAGCAAGAATTGCAGCAAGTGATCGGACCCTTTATCAAGCGCGCGGATGATGACAAAGGCAAGCAGCAGCAGCGCTTTGTGAACGCGCGCCGCCAGCATCAGAAACTTCTTGCGGAAAAATTTTTGCCCGCGCCGGAGACGAACACACGAGCACATCCGAAAGTTACGCTCGTGCGTTACGACGCGGACGCGGTGGAAAATGTCGTCGCCGCGATTTTGTTTTCGGCGTCACAGGATTCCAAGTTGAGCGTACTACGCGCCGCCTCACAATTATCGCCGGACGAGATGCAAGAAATTATTCGCGAGTACGTCGGCACGCGCGCGAATCGAAGACACAAGCCGGGGCGCGCCTTTGAACACGCGCGTTATGAATTCGATCTCTTGCTGAATATTGGCGAGTATCGCGACTTGCAGCGGCATCGCCTCGTGACACCCGACCGACAGGCGTTCACCACCGCGCACGGGTACGAAACGAACGAGGTGATCGCGGAAGTGCCCGAGATTCGCGCGGCGTACGATGCGAATATGGAGCAAGCGGATTCGCTCTATCGCGCGCTGTGCAATGAATTTCCGCATGAGGCGCAGTACCTAGTTCCATTCGGTTACCGCGTGCGCTACAACATTGAAATCAATTTGCGCGAGTTGTATCACTGGATCGAGCTGCGCACGACGGAGCAGGGGCATCCTGATTATCGGCTGACGAGCCAGCAGATGTATTACGCGGTGCGCGAGATTCATCCGCTGCTGGTGGAAGGGATGGAGTTCGTCAACCTGCATCCGAATCCGCCGATGAGTCGACTGCGTGCCGAGATGCGCCGGGCGCGCAAGCACCTCACCCGCCCCGCCAATTCGTAAGCGGAGCAGACTCTTCAGCCTCTCAATGCGCAATTATTTTCGCAAGTTTATTGTTTCGCGCGCGTTTCGGAAGAGTTACCGTCGCTGTCCCCGCGTTGGGCACATGTAATTTTACTGCGATGCTGTCCGTTGCTAATAAAGGCATCGACATTCGCGCGCGGAAAGGAGGTTCCTATTCATTCATTCAAACAGACAGCCGGTAGCAGACACCGCTAAACATTTACGACTGTTGTTAATTGTGTTCAGGGTTCACAATAATTGGGGGAGATATGCAGACGCAACTTTCAAAACAGCAAACCGGTCGCAACGAAGCTAACAACGGACGAGGGCAGACCTGGCGAACGAGCGCGACGCTCGAGGTCACACCGTAGAAATGAAAACCCCACGCGGTATTCGCGTTGGCGGTATTGCCGCGGACCACGATGCCATTCGCATTTTTTAGAAAAAGGGTCGCGCCCATTACACCGCTATCGACCGAATCAATCTGGCGGTTGGCGTTCAAGTCCGCGACGACCTGACCCGCGATGGAACCAAAGCATGGAGTTGGTGTGACGTTCGAG